>JAUQPO010000160.1 GCA_030550335.1 Acidobacteriota bacterium | reverse complement strand
ATTACCTGCGCATCCTGGTGGTCATGTATTTCCATGAACCTGTAGAATCGGCCCTCACAGCACCACCACTCAGCGGCGGGCTCAAGGCGGCGGTTTGGGCCTGTGCGTTGGCTACGCTAGTCCTGGGTATCGCCCCGTCCGCGGTCCTCGAGGCAGCGACGCACGCTGCGACAGTTACATTCGCGGGCACGCGGTGACCGGCAGGGTCGCATCGCGCGGGATAACCGCAGCGAAGCGCACGCGGCCCACTTGGGGCGAGAATGAAAGGCGGGCGCAAGAGACGCGCGCTCTGGCGCCCGCTGGCAGAAACGTCCGGCTTTACGCCCTACCTTTGGACGCGCGCTTGCCCGTGCCAGATGTTCCAGATCTCCTGTTCGTCGGCGGGCTGCGCGTAGTCGGTGTACAGGGTGGTGACTAGTGCACCGGTTGCCCAGCCAAACTGGATCCACTTCTCTGGTTCCCAGCCTTTCAGGATGGCGTACAGCATGCCGCCCACGAAACCGTCGCCACCACCGATCCGATCGAGCACGGTGATCTCCCGCGGCTCGACCACGTACCATTCGTCGCCGGCGCGCATGATGGCTCCCCAGTAGTGCGTGTTGGCACTTTTGACTTCACGCAGGGTGGTGGCGAACACAGTCGCGTTAGGGAAGCGCTCCTTGGCCCGGCCGATCATTTCCTTGAAGTCGTTAATTTTCTTGGCCAGGTCTTTCCCGCCAGGCTCCGGGCCCGGCAAGCCGAGGCAGAGCTGGAAGTCCTCTTCATTTCCTACGAGGATGTCGGCCAAGCTGGCGATGCGAGTGAAGGTTTCACGCAGCTCAGCTTCCCGGTTCTTCCAGAACGAGGCGCGGTAGTTGAGGTCAAACGAAACGCGGGTGCCGTATTTTTTGGCTGTTTCGGCAATCGTCAGACAGAACTGGCTAGTGTCAGGTGACAGGGCAGCGATCAAGCCGGACATGTGGACGATTTGGACGCCTTCTTGGCCGAAGATCCGATCCAGGTCGAAATACTTCGCGCTGAGGAGCCGTCCGACTTCTCCAGCCCGGTCGTTGTGGACGCGCGGCCCACGGACGCCGAAGCCTGTGTCCGCAATGTTGAACTGGTGCCGGTACCCCCATGGCCCCCCTTGCTCGATCTCAGGGCCCTCGTAATCCATATGGCGGCTGGCCAAGTCATCCTTGATAAAGCGCGCGATGGGGCTCCCCTTGACAAACGCAGTCAAGACCTTGACGCGGAAGCCCAGGTAAGAGGCGACGCTAGCCACGTTGGTTTCCGCGCTGGTCGCCTGCATGATGTACAGGTTGCTGCAATGCACAGGCTGCTGATTAAACGGAGTGATCCGAACGCCCATGCTGGTGGGCACCAGCAGCGCATAACGGCAGTTTTGACGCAACTCCATCATGATTGCTTCCTCTCTGCTTTAGGGGGTGACTTCTTAGTTTACAATGCGACAGCACAGGCTTTTGGAAATGCAGCGCGTTGAGAGGTGTGCGAAGAACGCATCGTGCCAAGCGCTCGAACGGCGAGCTCCCACGGTCAGCATCTAACGCAATAGACTGGGGACAAAGGACTTGAAAGGGGCTGAGGGCTGGTGCAGGAGCAAGTCACCGGGAAGGTTCACGAATGGCAGATCTTTCGCCGCCTAGCAACGTACATTCGCCCCTACTGGCGGTGGGTAGCCATCTCGGTTGTTTTCTTGCTGGTGGGTTCTGGCCTCCAAGTCCTGGGCCCGTTGTTGACTCGCGAGGCCGTCGACCGTTACCTCGCGCCCACTGTTAGCCGAGGGTCCCGATGGTTGGATCCGTTTCTCCCGCAGAGCCCCACGGTGGGTATCTGGGTGATTGGGCTGCTCTATTTAGTAGTCCTCGGACTAGGACTGTTGATCGAGTACACCCAGCTTTACTTGACGCAGCGAACGGGGCAGCACGCCATGGCCGACCTACGCCGGCAGCTTGTCGATTGTTTGCATAGGCTGGACATTTCGTTTTACGACCGCACGCCGGCGGGCAGACTCGTCACGCGTGCCACGACCGACATCGACACACTGAACGAACTGTTCGCCTCTGGACTAGTGGCCATCTCGGCCGACGTGTTGCTCATCGGTTTCTCCTTGCTGGCTATGTGGCAGCTTAGCGCCTCGTTGACCCTGCTGCTTCTCGCTTCAGCTCCGGCCATCATCTTCGTGGCCGCGCGCTTCCGCCGAGAAGTGACCGATAGTTACCGCAAGATCCGCGTAGCGATCGCCCGGATCAACTCGTTCATTCAGGAGCACGTGACCGGGATTATCGTCGTTCAGCTGTTCAACCGTGAGCAGCGAAGCCTGGAAGAGTTCCGCGGCTATAACCGGGAACACATGGAGGCTTACAAGCAGGCGATCAAGGCCTACGGCTGGTTTTTCCCAGCGGTGGAGTTCATCGGTACGTTCGTGGTGGCGGCGCTCCTAGTCTATGGCGGTGCCGCGATCCAGCGGGGCGAGCTCAGCCTGGGCGTGCTCATCGCCTTCTTTCAGTATGGCCTTCGGTTCTTTCGTCCCATCCAGGATTTGAGCGAGAAGTACAACTTGATCCAGTCCGCGGTGACGGCCGCTGAGCGCATCTTTGCCTTGCTCGATACACCGATTCAAATTCGGGCTCCTAAGCGGCCCAGGCCATTTCCCTCTGGCCCCGTGCCGGTCGTGTTTGACCACGTCTGGTTTGCCTACCAGGGTGAAGACTGGGTGCTCAAGGATGTCTCCTTCCGCATTGAGCCCGGCGAGACGATCGCGATTGTCGGGCACACCGGCGCGGGGAAAACCACGTTGGTCAGCTTACTGTTGCGGTTTTACGACGTACAGCGTGGAGCGATACGGATCGGCGATGTCGATGTCCGCGAAATGGATCCTCGAGAATTGCGCCGGCATTTCGGTGTGGTTTTGCAGGAGCCTTACCTATTTACTGGCACAATCGAAGAAAACATCCGTCTGGGCAGCCACTGGATCGAGGATGAGCATTTGGTGGCGGCTGCGGCACAGGTGAACCTGCTTGACTACATCGAGTCACTGCCTGGAGGGTTTGCCCATCGATTGCACGAGCGGGGAGGAGGGCTGTCGACGGGCCAGAAGCAGTTGATCAACTTCGCCCGGGCGCTGGCACACAATCCGCGATTTCTGATTCTGGACGAAGCGACCTCAAGCGTGGACCCAGAGACAGAGTTTCGCATCCGCGAGGCGCTGGCACGGATGATTGAAGGACGCACCTCGATCATCATTGCCCACCGACTCAGCACCATCCAGCGGGCCAATCGGATTTTCGTGCTTCACAAAGGAGAGTTGCGGGAGGTCGGCACCCACCAGGAGCTGTTGGCCCGCCAGGGGATCTATTGGAGGCTTTACCAGCTCCAGTACAAATCCCAGGAGGACGCCACCCTCCCGCTGTCGAAGAGCTGAGCCGGAACCAGCACGCCCGGCTAGGTCAGATGTAAGCGATCACGTCGATCTCCACGAGCGAACCCCCAGGAATGCCACCTGCTGGGGCGACAGTCGTCCGCGCAGGTGGATTCGGGCCAAATCGGCCACGATAAACCTCGTTCATGGCGTCATAGTCCTTGATGTCGTTCAGATACACGTTCACCTTCAAAACCTTCTCCATGGACGAGCCCGCATTGATCAACTCCTTTTCGATCTCGTCCAGCACGTGCTTGGTGTGTGCTTTGATGTCACCCGGGAAGTGCGCGCCCTTTCCGGAAATGAACAGTAGATTTCCGTAGGACACTGCGGGGGAGAACAATGGGATGCCCTCAGGGCGCTTGCCCCGCCAGTAAGTCCTCTTCTCGGGTTTCGCCTGAGCCTGAGCCAGGCGCACACCCAGCAGACCAGCGACTGCTGCTTTCAACAGGCCAAAGAGGTTGCGACGAGATTCCTGCATAGCAAGTGACCTCCTGCGGTGTTAGTCTATGCGATCCAGCGTTCTTGTCCAACTGGAGCAGGCGCTCGGCTGGTGCATGCCCCCGGTGTAGGGATCAATCCGCCCGGATCGTCGGTCGGTGCGTGACGAACCTCAGCTTGGCCATTGCACTCTGGGGTTTCCTGGTAAGCGTCGAAGCCCTGCCGCTGATCGTGATAGACTGGCACGCGAATCGATTCGGCTCGGGAGGTGAACTGATATGCAGCCTTTCAAGCTAACGAGGCGAGAGACCTTTGTCATAATCGGCGGGCTGGCAAGTGCGGTGACATCCTGGGCCCGAGCAGGAGGACCTGCAGATCGGGAACGCAGGATGCGGTGGTGGCGCGAGGCCAAGTTCGGGATGTTCATCCATTGGGGTTTGTACAGCTTGCTGGGTCGTCACGAGTGGGTCATGGAGAATGAGGCCATTCCGATCCGCGAATACGAACAGCTGGCCAAGAAGTTTTTGCCGAAACCGAATCCTGCGCGGGAATGGGCGCGGCTGGCGCGGCAAGCAGGCATGAAGTACATGGTAATGACCACAAAGCACCACGAAGGCTTCTGTCTGTTCGACACTAAGCTGACCAACTATTGCGCACCCCAACAGGCCTGCAAGCGCGACCTAGTGAGGGAGTACGTAGAGGCGGCGAGAGCGGAGGGGTTGCGCGTGGGCTTTTACTACTCTCTTATGGACTGGCACCATCCGGATGGAGCTCGGTGCGAAACCGACGAAGCTGCGCGTCGTCGGTTTGTCGATTACATTCACGGCCAGATCCGTGAGCTGATGACCAACTACGGCAAGATC
Source organism: Acidobacteriota bacterium (assembly GCA_030550335.1). Lineage (GTDB taxonomy): Bacteria > Acidobacteriota > Terriglobia > Bryobacterales > Bryobacteraceae > JAUQPO01. Next base: position 3,198 of record JAUQPO010000160.1, on the reverse strand, counting down.
GACATTCTGTGGTACGACGTGCCGTGGCCTTTGGATGCTAAGGGGTGGGAGTCGGAGAAGATGAACGAAATGGTTTTCAGCCTCCAGCCGGACATTATCGTGAACAACCGGAATCGGCTGGAGGGCGACTTCGCTACGCCAGAGCAGCGGATCGAGCCCGCCAAGGGCCAGGCTTGGGAAGCTTGCATGACCATGAACGATAGCTGGGGTTACCACCGGGCCGATGACAACTGGAAAAGCCCGAAGACGATTATCCGGAACTTGATTACCTGCGCGCGAATGGGCGGGAATTACTTGTTGAATATAGGGCCGGAGCCGGACGGTTCGGTTCCGAAAGAGTCCGTGCGAATTCTGGAAGTGGTGGGTCGGTGGATGAGCCGGAACGGGGATACAATCTACGGGGCGGAGCCCTGCCGAGTGTCCCGGTCGAATTATTGCAACTTTACGCGCAAGGGCAATACGCTGTACGTTCATGTGTACTTCTGGCCAGGGGATACGGTCACGGTGGCCGGTTTGAAGACTCGTGTCAAAGCGGTCCGCATGCACGTGACCAAGGAGCCGCTGAAGTTCCGGCAGGATGAGTATCGCGTGCAGGTCTACGGACTGCCGTTAAAGCCACCAGACGATCCGGTCACGACACTGGATTTCGAATGTGAATCTGAACCCGTTCAAGACATGGATTGGGTGCGCCGGACCAAGCCGAGGGCTGGCGTAGGAATCGAAGCCTGAGGTGACGGCTGTCGTTCGGTGGGGCTAGTTGAGCAAATCGGAGGAATACTCTCATGCGTTTGAGCCGCCGCAGATGGCTACAACTGGCCTTGGCACTGCCGGGTGGGAGCTGGCTGGAGCGTTACCGCGCTCTGGCCGCTCCTTACCGCAACCAAGTCCGCATCACTGCAATCAAGGCCATGCAGTTGCGTTTCGGTTCCAACAACTGCCTGATCAAGATTGAGACTGACGCTGGCCTGGTCGGTTACGGCGAAGCAGGAGCAAGCGGTCCAATGGCTCGCGCTCGCCTGCGCACCATGGAATCGTTGCTGATCGGCAAGGACCCGCTGGCCATCGAAGTGCATTTCCACAACATGAGCACGCTCATGCACACCTACATGGCTCACATCCCTACAATCAGCGGCGTAGATATAGCGCTGTGGGACCTAGCCGGCAAGATCCTAGGACTGCCGGTCCATAGACTTTTGGGAGGACCGTTCCGGACAGAGATCCCTATGTATTCCCACGGGCTGGGCCTGAATATGCTGGACAAACAGTCCTGCCGAGATTGGGCCCAGCGCATTCGGGAGATGCCCGAAGGATTCACTGTGTTCAAGATCGGCATTGACCCAGTGGTGGGGGTTCCGGCAGCCCGCTTCGCCAACACGTTAACCTCCGAGCAGCTCCGCCGCGTGGCGCAGGCTTACGCTAATGTTCGGGAGGCGGTGGGCAGCGAGATCGACATTGCCGTCCACTGCCATAATGAGTTCGACACCCCGAGCGCGATCGGGATCGCTAAGGCTGTCGAGCCTGCCGATCCTTTGTTCTTGGAGGATCCCCTCGATGTGCCTTTCCATGAGGGGTGGCTGGCTTTGAAGCAAGCCACTCGGATCCCCATTTTGACGGGCGAGAAATTAGAGCTGGTGCGGGGTTTCCGCCCCTTTTTGGACCACCGGGCTGTGGACATTATCCATCCCGATCTGGCCTTTGCTGGGGGGTTCACCGGTGTCAAGAAAATTGCAGATTATGCGGCCATGAGCCGTATCCCAGTGGCCCTGCACAATGTCGGCACAGCGGTGCTGACCGCGGCCTCGGCCCAGTTTGCAGCTTCGATTCATAACTTCTACCGTTCAGAGAGCGCCTTGGGCAGAAAAGAGCGCCTCGTGGAGCAGATGGTGCCGGCAACGCCTTTGGTGGTCCGCAAAGGGATGCTGCAGCTTCCGCAAGGACCCGGTCTGGGAATCGAACTGGATCAGGAGTTCATTCGGAGCCAGATGTTGCCAGGCGAGCCCTGGTGGGGTTGAACGTCGGTACTCCTGAGCCGTGTGGTGGGGCGACGGCCCGCTCACTGGTTGACTGGACCCAAGAGTGGACCCGTCCGTGTGAGGGCTGCGTTACCCGGGATAGGAACCGGTGATGTAGGCGTGAAGGTAACGGATCGTCGCTGCTTGCTCTTTTACCAGGAATTTGACTACGTCGCCGATGGAGACAATCCCAACGATCCGGTCCCCCTCCAATACCGGTAGATGCCGAATCCGCTTCTCGGTCATGAGCTTCATGGCTTCTTCGACCGGGCAGTCAGGACTCACATAGATCACCGGCGAACTCATAATCTCTCGTACTAGCGTTTCCTTGGACGATTTGCCCTTGAGGATGACCTTTCGCGCGTAGTCGCGTTCGCTGATGATCCCTACCAGCCTTCCCTGATCGATGACCAGCAGGGCCCCGACACTCTTGGTGGCCATCATCTCGATGGCTTGGTAGACCGTAGCGTCCGGCGGGAGCCAATAGACTTCGTGGCCTTTCTCTTCAAGAATGTCGCGCAGCGTCTTCGAACCCGGCATCGGTGTGGGATTAGGATATCACACCGCCATAGCCTTGCAATCTGGCAGCCGTCGGATTGGTATCCTAATCGCTTGGTCCGGTTTCCAGGAAGCTATTTCCTCCAAAATCTCATCGAACGCCGGGCGTTGATCCTGCAGCTCGTGCGGCGGGATTTCCGCCAACGCTACGTGGGGTCTTTCGCGGGCTGGCTCTGGGGGGTGATCCACCCAGCAGTGTTGTTGATGAGTTGGATCTTCGTCTTCCAGGTTTGCATCAAGGTGGAGTTGCCCCGAGGGGAAATTACGCGCAACTATGCCATGTACCTGTTGAGCGGTTTCTTGCCGTGGATGCTGTTCCAGGAGACGGTGCAACGTTCGGCGACCTGTGTGGTGGATCACGCCGGCCTAGTGACGAAGACGGTCTTTCCGGCGGAGATCCTGCCGGTCACGATTTTTTGCTCGGCCCTCATCAATCATTCGCTGACCGTAGGACTGGTGATCTTGGCTGTAGGGGGGATCCTCCATCAGTGGAGCCCGGGGATTTTGCTGCTACCAGTTTACGCTGGACTGGTGGGCCTCTACGGGATCGGCATTGGTTGGGTGGTGTCCAGCTTGCACGTGTATGTGCGCGACACCGCCCAGGTTGTCTCGGTGTTGCTGACGCTGT
>JAUQPO010000159.1 GCA_030550335.1 Acidobacteriota bacterium | reverse complement strand
AGAACATAGCTCTCGTACGCGAACTCCGTGCAGCCGTCGGTGAAGCAGTCGACTTGATGTTCGACGCTTATATGGGCTGGGACCTCAATTACGCCCTTGCCTGGGCCAAAGCCGTCGAGCCGTACCGGCCGCGGTGGATCGAGGAAGCTTTCCATGCGAGCAAGATCGAAAGCTTTGCGGAGCTCCGCCGGAAGACGACGATCCCGGTGGCCAGCGGCGAGCATTTATACTCCCGGTGGGAAGTCCTGGAGTATCTCAAAGCCGGAGCCCTCGACGTAGTCCAAGCGGATCCAGAATGGTGCGGCGGGGTCTCGGAACTACTCAAGATTTGCGCGCTCGCATCCGCCTACGACGTGCAGGTCATCCCGCACGGCCACAGCCTGCACGCCGCTTTGCACGTGGTGGCCAGTCAGTCACCCATGACCTGTCCGCTGGTAGAATACCTCATCAACAAGATGAGGAATTACTACTGGTGCGAAAAAGCCCCCTTGGTCGTGACCAACGGGGAAATTGCCTTACCCGAGCGACCAGGTTTTGGCATTGAGTTGGACGAAACTCGCGTCGAGCGCCAGCAGACAGTGAGCTGGAGTTAGGCTTACTCAAAGATCTGTTCGACCGGCACGATCCGAACGTTTCCAGCTTTCAAGGCCAGTGGCCACGATTTCACTACCTCGTCTTCCTTGAGGATTTCTTCGGGCTTCGGAGAGTTGTACTGAATCGGCGAGGGCTCGCCGGAAAGCAGTTTGTCCCTCAACGCCGCGCAGCCCTGGGCGATCATCACTACCTGCACATTCCGTGTCTGCAAATGCCGTCGGATGGCAGCGTGGACCCGCTCTCGCGTCAGTCGTGCCAGCTCGTCGCGCACGTAGCGGGCATAGTCGGGGATCCCGTAATAGTAACTGTCGATGGCATAGCCGAGTTCGATGGATTTAGACTTCATCAACAAATTCACATACTTGGCCAAGAAGCTGCGCGTCCGTTCAAATTCCGGTTCGGGTATCCCTTCGCGGATCAGCTTGTCGAGCTCATACAACGCCAGCCGGAGCGCAAAGATGGCGTTCGGCGGCTCGACAGGCCGGATCCAGATCTGGAAGATCTGCTGTGGGCGCGCCAGGTTCGGGTCGGGCTCAAACTGGAACATACCGTGGGGGAAGTACTCAATATACGCGTAGTCCCCGTAGTTGAGACCCCGTGCCGCCCGCATGCGCTGGAACAAGACCCCGCTGCTGTTCCGATGCTGGCCAAAGTAGGTGATGGCGAGCAGCAAGGGTACATAGTCTGGGTGACCACGGCGTACATCGATTGGAAAACCGAGGGAGATGGCCACTGCCCGTGTTTGCTTCTCGATCAGCGTCACTCGCATGCCCTGCAGGGCCTTGGGCTTCGGGCGGTTCTTCTGGGCGGCTGTGCCGCGTGGCAACTTCGAGAAGTCCTCCAGCAGCCGGCGCGCGAATTCTTTGGGGTAACCCCCCGCTAGCCCGATCACGAGCCGGGACTGAGTATAGTGCTGCTGATAAAAGCGCTTGAGATCCTCAAGCCTGATCGCTTTCAAACCCGAAACGGTTCCAGCATTGTGCCAGCCATAGGGATGCCCCGCGTAAAGCTCCTGGTAAAGCACCTCCTTGCCCAGTTCTTCCTCGTTGTTTTCCCGGAGCGTGACCCGCAAGTAGTTGATCGTTTGGTCCCTGAGCCTATCCAGATCTTCTTGCCGCCAGCCCGGCTCCAACAGCATTTGGCGGAAGATCGCGTAAAAGGCTTCCAGGTTATCCAGGTGTGTCGTTGCCGTAAACGTGGTCATTTCCTTGTCCACCTGGAAGTGGATAGAACTAGCCATCGGGAAGAGCGCTTTCAAAATCTCGTCGTAGCTCATCTGCCGACTGCCACCCTCGGCTAGCATACGCGCCGTCAGGTACGCCAGCCCCTTCTTGTCCGCAGGATCTTCAGCTGCGCCGGTCAGGAATACGATTCGAAAACTCACGAGCGGCGATTGGGAAGGCAACTCGATCAACTTCGGCGTCCCTTGTGCCAGAGCAGTGACCGTGGCTAGCGCTAGCATGAGCCCAGTCCTCATTGAGTGCTTCCTCCCGTCAACGTCACGATGGTGCGACCTGTGTCCACGAAATACTTCTGCGCAATTCGTTGCAAGTCCTCCGGAGTAACTCGATCGTAGAGCGCATAGAGGCGGTTGATGGTCTCCGGAGTCCTCGTCAACGATACGTAATGGGCTGCGATGGCGGCCACGCGCTCGCTGTTGTCCAGGCTCAGAACCAACCGGTAACGCAGGTGCTTCTTGACTGCCTCCAAGCGATCGCTGGGCACCAGCTGGGTTTTGAATTCCTCGATCGTGCGCAATATGTCAGCCCGAACGGCGTCCAGGTCCTCCCGGCGTTTGACGCGGGCCATGATGGTGAACAGATAAGGATCGATCCGATCCGGATTCTCCGCTTCGAGGATGTCCACCTTCTGCTCGTCGATAACAAGCTTTTTGTACAGCGGTGAAGTCTCGCCGAACCCAAGAAAAGCGATCAAATCCAGGCACACCAGATCCAGTTGTTCATCCGAATAGGCTGGCCCTTTGTATGCGATCCAAATCCAAGGCAAGGTGGGCGTCGGCCAGTCGATGTGGCGCTCGCGCGGCTCAGTCTGGGGCGGCTCCGGCGGAATTTCGGGGCGATAATGACCTCGCTGCCACGTGCCCCAGTACTTACCGACCAGCTTGCGGACTTCTTCCGGATTGACGTCCCCCGCCACAACGATAGTCGTGTACTCAGGCCGGTAGTACCGGCGGTAAAACTCCAGGCTATAGGCATACTCGTTGGGCATGTTCTGGATATCTTGGAGGAAGCCCATCGTGGTGTGCCGGTAGGTGTGCCGCGTGAACGCCGTCTCGCGCAAGGCTTCGTGAAGTTTCATGACGGGCGAGGCCGCATTCTTGTTGTATTCACCCAGCACGGCCAATGCCTCTGTACGGAACACCGCTTCGGAGTACTCCAGGTTCTGGAACCGGTCCGCCTCCATGTCCAGAATGGTTTCTAGGTCCTCCTTGCTGAACGTGGTGTGATAGACCGTCTGGTCGTCGCTCGTGTAAGCATTCGAAGCTGCGCCCGCCCGCTGAAGGACCGCTTCGTATTTCTCGGGAGGGAATCGCTTGGTTCCTCGGAACATCATGTGCTCGAACAAGTGGGCAAATCCACTCTTGCCAGGCTCGACCTCATTGCGAGAACCGGCCTGAACTACGATGTACAGCGAGACGATGTTGGGGTAGTCCGTGGGAATTGTCACCAGGCGCAACCCGTTGGCGAAGTCGTGAATGACGTACGGGTAAGGAAAGACCTTAGCCGGCTCAGTCGCGGCCATGACGTCTCCAACCATCGCAACCCCTACAAACAAGCTCCATAAACGAGCCGAAAATTTCATGCTTCAACCCCAACGATAAGAAACCTTCAAACCAACCAGCATAACGCCAAGTCATGCGGTCACTTCAGGGTGAGCGACTCGGCCGGGACCGAACACCGGGATCGATGCGGCGCCGATGCGACGAGGAGCTTGGCCCGGCACGCATGATGCATGCGCAGTTGAACGTACACCAGCTGTCTTCCGGCGGCTGTGGGCGCAGCGAGCCGCGACGAATCTGCTTGAGAAAAGCCATAGTCGCTGCTTTAGGCTGGCGCCGGCCAACTTCACCCCCACACGTCCCGGCAGCGATCGTCGAGCACACGACGCGCTGCCCCCGAGGTCCAGCTCCCCGTGCTTGGCTAGAATAAGCTTCGTGGCCACGCTCCCATTCGAACAGGCTCGCCAAGTGGTAATTGCGCAAGTGGGGCAAGCTCCCCTCCCGCCCACGGAAGAGTTGCCGTTGGAAGAAGCCGGCTGGCGGGTCCTAGCAGAGCCAGTCGTGGCCGACCGCGATTACCCCCCGGTGGCCCGCTCGATCCGCGACGGCTACGCGGTGCGCTCCCAAGACCTGCCAGGACGGCTACGCGTGGTGGCCGAGCTTCGTGCGGGCCAGTCCTACAATCGACCTGTCGGACCGGGTGAGGCCGTGGCGATCATGACTGGCGCACCTGTTCCCGAAGGAGCCGACCAGGTAGTGATGGTGGAGTACACGACCCAGTCCGGGGCCGAAATCATCACCGACCGGCCGCCGCGCCCAGGCGAGTTCATCAACCCCCAGGGATCCGAAGCCCGTAAGGGCGAAGTGCTGTTGGAGCCTGGCGTGCGGCTGGACTACAGTCGGATCGCACTGCTCGCCATGGTGGGCAAGCAACGCGTGAAGGTTTACCGGAGGCCTCTCGTGGCCATCTTGCCCACTGGTGACGAGGTCGTGCCCGTCGACGTCGAACCCTCGCCGTACCAGGTACGCAATTCCAATGCCTATTCTCTGGCAACACAAGTCGCACGACAGGGCGGTTTGCCCTGGGTAGTGGGCATCGCGCCCGATACGTATGATGCGACACGCCAATTGCTCGAGCAAGCCTTACAAGCGGATCTGATCCTGCTGAGCGGCGGGGTTTCCATGGGGAAGTACGATCTGGTGAAGGACGTCTTGAGAGACCTGGGCGCAGAGCTTTACTTTGATCACGTCCTGATCCAGCCAGGCTACCCCACAGTGTTTGGCAGGGTCAGGGGGAAGTTTTTCTTCGGCCTGCCCGGGAATCCCGTATCGACGATGGTGACCTTCAAACTGTTCGCTCAAGCTGCGTTACAAACCCTGGAAGGGGAGCGACAACTCGAGCTACCGCTACTTCCAGCCCGGTTGACGGCCCCCTTCCGGCATCAAACCGGCCGGACACGGTTTTGGCCAGCGCGGCTAAGCGCTGACGGCACGGAGGTCACGCCGCTCCGCTGGCAAGGTTCCAGTGACGTGGTGGCCGTTGCACGGGCAAACGTTTTCCTGGTGGCCGATGCGGACCGGCAAGAGTGGCAGGCCGGGGAAACGATTCGGGTGCTGTTGAAATGAGCCAGCCTACTCATTGGGACGCATTCGGACAGGCCCGCATGGTAGATGTTTCCCACAAGCCTGAGACCAAACGCACGGCCCGGGCGCAAGCGTGGGTCCGGATGAAACCAGAAGTTTTGGCCCGCTTGCCCGAGAACCCAAAAGGTAACCCACTGGAAGTGGCGCGTATCGCGGGCATCCTGGCTGCGAAAAAGACCTCGGAATTGATCCCATTGTGCCACCCCTTACCGCTCAGTCACGTGGACGTGCAGATCTCGATCGAACAGGAGGGCATACGCATTGAGTCCACAGCGGCTACGACCGCAGCCACGGGTGTCGAGATGGAGGCGTTGACCGCAGCTGCCATCACCGCTCTGACCATCTACGACATGACCAAGGCGTTGGACAAAGGCATCGAAATCACGGACCTGTGTCTGCTCGAAAAGACGGGGGGCAAAAGTGGAGACTACCGCCGCTCGCCCACAGCCGCTCAAAGCAGCAGTTCTGACAATCAGTGACTCGGCTGCCCGGGGCGAGCGTGCCGATCGTTCCGGGCCGGCGGTAGCCGAGCGTCTACGTCAAGCCGGTTGGCAGGTCGTGGTGCAACAAGTGGTGCCGGACGAGTTCGATCAGATTGTCACATGGCTCAGGCAGCTGGCCCAACGAAGCGATTTGGCTGCCATCTTCACCGTAGGTGGCACGGGCCTAGGGCCCCGGGACGTTACGCCGGAAGCCACTCGGGCCGTCATCGAACGTGAGATTCCCGGCCTGGCGGAGCACGCCCGGGCTGAGGGGGTGAAACGGACGCCCTATGCGGTGCTATCGCGGGGGGTTGCTGGCACGAAGGGGTCGGTACTGATTGTCAATCTGCCCGGTTCTCCTAAGGGGGCATTAGAATGGCTGGATGCTATCTTGGATGTAGTGCCTCACGCTGTCGATCTGTTGCACGGGCGCACCGGCCATCACCCGAGCTGAGGAGTCACCGCGCGGCGCAGACGACGAGGGCGAACCCATGAAGGGCGTGGTCACGTGTACCCTCCTGCTGCTCAGCGGTGTGCTTTTCGCTCAGCAAGAACTCCCGGAACGCACTTTCCGCGCCACAGTCAACGTCGTGATTGCTCCGGTCACGGTGATGACCCGCAACGGCCGCTACGTCAGCGGGCTGGAGGCAAAGGACTTTCGGCTTTACGATAATGGCAAGCTCCAAGACATTCGCCTCGACGTCACTTACAATCCGGTCTCCATCGTGGTGGCCATTCAGCGGAATACCGACGTCGAGGCCCTGCTCCCCAAGATCCGCCAGATCGGTCCCATGATCGAGGCCCTGCTGACCGGGGAGCGTGGGGAGGCAGCGCTGGTGGCTTTCGATCACCGGGTACAACTGCTCCAGGACTTCACCAACGATGGCCGGCTGTTCAAACAGGCGCTAGAAAAACTCCAGCCTGGCAGCAGCACGAGCGCGCTCATTGACGCGGTGTTCTACTCGATCCGCTTGCTCCGGCGCCGCCCGCCGGACCACCGTCGGGTGCTCATCCTGATCAGCGAGACTCGCGACAAGGGGAGCGAAGGCCGGATTCGCGACGCCCTGCTCGAAGCGGAATTCAACAACGTCATTGTCTACACGATCAACATCAACCGGCTCATCACCTCCCTGACCAAGCCTGCACCTACGCCCCGACCCTCCCCTTTCCCTCCCGCCTCTCGCCCCTTGCCTGGGCCAGCAGCCCAAACGCCAACCAACGTCGATCAACTGCGGGGGGTGCAATCGGCTGACTTCGTGCCGATCATCAAGGAGATCTTTACCCAGGTCAAAAGCATTTTCGTGCCCAACCCCGCCGAAATCCTGACCCGCTACACCGGTGGGCGGGAATTTTCCTTCTCGGGTCTCAAAGACCTCGAGCAGGCTCTCACCGAGCTCGGAGAGGAGTTGCACAGCCAGTACATATTGAGCTACACCCCGAACAACCTTGAGGAAGGTGGCTACCATACGATCCGGGTGGAGGTCAACCGTCCCAATCTCATCGTCCGAACCCGGCCCGGCTACTGGATGGCTGCAAAGTTCCCAGAGGCGGGAAACTGAGCAGCGCCCACGCACTGCCAGCGGTGGAAGCCTCAACGATGGGATAATCCCTGGTGAGGAGGTGGAGGCTTGAACGAATCTGCGAGTCCGACCAATTTCCCTCCCGCCCCTACGTCGAACCTGAAGATAGCTATCTTGTTCGGTTTAGTGATCGCTCTGATCGTGGCTAACGTTTACCTGTACGTGCAGCTGGATGCGCTCCGGCTGGAAGTGGCCAATGTCCGTGACGCCATGCGCACCGATCTAGCCCGCCTGCAAGAAACCTCGGCATTGGCCACCGAGGCCCATCAGAAGCGAGTCGAAATGCTCCAGGCCGAGCTCGAGCAAGCTCGTCGCCAGGCTGCCCTGGCAGCCGGCCAGGCGAAAGAAGAAGCCAGCCGGCGCGCCGAAGAGCTGGCCAAACAACTAGCCGAAGAACAGCAGCGGTTTGCGCAAGTTCAGGAACAAGTGCGGCGCCAGCTGTCCGAGGTCGCTCAGCAGACCCAGGAGCAGAAAACTGCTCTAGGCGAGGTGAGCACCAAGATCACGGAAACCCAAAGCGAGCTGCAGAAGACCGTCGCTCAGCTGCGAAAGGTGGTGGGCGACCTGGGAATTCAAAGTGGGCTGATCGCCACCAATGCCAAGGAGCTGGCAGCGCTGAAGGCCTTGGGCGAGCGCAATTACTACGAATTCGATATCCGCAAGACCCGCCAGCCAGTGCGCGTGGCTGATATCGGCATCCGGCTGAAAAAAACCGATCGGAACAAGGGGCGTTTCACCATCGACGTGATCGCCGACGACCGTGTGATCGAAAAGAAAGACCGCACCATCAACGAACCTTTGCAGTTTTACGTCTCTTCCGCCCGCCAGCCTTACGAGATTGTGGTGAACGTCGTCGAGAAAGACCGGATCATCGGGTATTTGGCGACCCCGAAGGTGAAGATCCCACGCGAGGCTGCTCCAGCCACCGGCGGTGCCACCCGCTAACACTCGAGTGCCA
>JAUQPO010000158.1 GCA_030550335.1 Acidobacteriota bacterium | reverse complement strand
GCCTGTGCGAAGCAGGAGCAAAATTCATGCGTCGGGTCGTGTTCGTCCGCCACGGCCAGGCTTCGTACCTAGAGCCTCCTTACGATCGCCTCACCGCGACCGGGACGCGCCAGATGTCCAAGCTCGCCCAATACTGGCTGGCGCGAGGCGTGCGGTTCGACCGGGTCTTTTGCGGGCCTGCGCTGCGCCACAGGCAAAGCGAACAGATCGTGGCCGAGGCGTACGTCAGCTCCGCCGCGCCCTGGCCACCCGTGACGGTAATGGAAAGCTTTGACGAGTTTCCGGCTGAGGCGGTCGTCAAGCGAGCGATAAAGGACCTAGACCGGCAATCGCCTGAAGTAGCCAGCTTGGTACAACGTCTAGGAGCTGCCAAGAACCCCTCCGAAAAGCGCGAGGCTTTAGACCAGCTCGTTTTGCAGCTGACCCGCAGCTGGGCGGCCGGTGAATTCGGACACGAGTCGATCGAATCCTGGCAAGACTTTTACGAACGAATCTGCGGGGCACTCCGGCAAGTATTAGAGAGCGTCGGCGAGGGTGCCCAAGTAGTGGTGTTCACTTCCGCTGGCCCGATCGCCGCTGCTTTTGCTGAAACGTTTCGAGTGCCGGCGCCACAAGCCATCGAGCTCGCTTTTAGCCTGTACAATTCGGCTACCGCCGAGTTTGAATTCGACGGAAGCCAAGTCTGGCTGGGCCCTTTCAACAACGTGGCACACTTAGACGAACTGGAGCTCCTGACGCGACGTTGAGCGCGAGAGGGCTTTGATTCAGGTAGCCGCGAGGCTGCCTCACCGGCCCGTTCGACCGACCTCGGCAAGGCTCGTGGCGTGTATCCAGTCGAGCATCGCGAGGGCTTGCCGCAGGCACATTCTGAGTGAACGAGTGGAGATTTCCTACCTGTAGCGGAGTCACGCAAAGCCCGACCCAAGCCTAGCCGGCAGCCGCGCAACTCCCACAGCTCGGGCGTAGCCAGCATGACTGCTAGCCGCCAGTGCTGCCTGGGCTGCATTGCACGTTCTGTCCCCGCCCAAGCGTAGAGTCCCCTATAGGCGTTACCTTTGTATCGACACATCGCCAGCGGCTTGCCGCGGGGTCCGGCGCGAACTTTGGCTGGTGCCGTCAGCTGAGTTAATCTGAACGACATGCGCTCGCTATCTCGTCGCTGGTTCTTGCGATCCGCCGGAAGCCTTTGCGGGGGCGCTTTGGCGCTGGCACGGCTTTCCGCAGCGATCCAGACGACCAGCTCCCCCTATCGGCGGCCCAAACTGAAGATCACCGACGTGCGGACCGCGGAAGTGCGAGTTCATGGTCATCAGCTACACGTCCGCATCTACACCGACCAAGGCATTTACGGTCACGGTGAAGCCACCGATGCGGCAGCAGGTGCTGCATCGATCATCCAACGTCACCTCCGGTTCGTATTGCTGGGCCAAGACCCTTTAAACATCGAGCTACTGTTCGAGCGCGGGCGCACCCTGGGCATCTTCGCAGGTGCGCAAGCAGGCCAGTACGTGACCGCCTTAACGGCCGTGGAAATCGCGCTCTGGGACTTGGCAGGGAAAGCTCTCGAGCTACCGATTTACCAGTTGCTGGGGGGCAAGGTCCGCGACCGCATCCGTTTGTACTGTGACACCGGACACCACGAGGTCGATAACGAGAAGTCCCGGGAAATACTTGCGCGAGCCCGGCAGATGGGATTCAGCATTATCAAGATGGACTGCGACGACCCGCGAAACCCGTACCGCTGGGACCGGCTCAACTGGACGATGAACAACCGGGAGTTAGACCTGGTGGTCAAACGTGTCGAGTGGGTTCGTCAACAGCTGCCGCAGGAAATTGAGCTGGCTGTCGACGGCCACGGCCGTTTCGACGTAGTGACGGCCAAGCGGCTCGCGCGAGCTTTCGAACCTTTGCGCTTGCTGTACTTCGAAGAGCCGGTGCCGGCGGAAAACGTCGCCGCCATGCGTGAAGTCCGAGAGTCCACGGCCACGCCCATCGCTTGTGGCGAGAATCGGTACCTGCGCCACGGATTCACCGACATCCTCGAACAGAGAGCCGCCGACATATTGACGCCAGATTTCCAAAAGTGTGGGGGCTTGTTCGAAGGCCGGAAAATCGCCGACCTGGCCCATGCCTATTACACTCCGATCATGCCCCATTGCGTGGTCTCACCAATCGGAACCATGGCTTCCTGTCATGTTTGCGCCACGATTCCCAATTTCATATCCCTGGAGTGGCACTGGTTCGACGATCTGGAATCCTGGCGCGAGTGGGTTCAGGAAGGCGACATCATCAAAAACGGCTTTATTGAAGTCTCGGACCGTCCAGGCATAGGGTTGACCATGAACGAAGAAGCTGCCAGGAAGCGACAAGTGCCCGGCACACCATGGTTCGAGCCGTGGAAAGGCTGAAGGCAGTGGGTCAGTCGCCGGGTCTGCCTACCGGACGAACGGGGTAGTCGGGCAGCTTCGCGCGCGGCTGCAGGCCTCTAACCCGGGCGTCACCCACTGCCCAGTCGGTCACCGCACCGGCGCATTCGTCAGCGTGAGCAAGCTACGTGCCGGAAGCCAGAGCTGAACAGTACCCTCCTGGGGTACCACCGGGGGCAGCTCCACAAAGTGCCGGGTTTCATCGGTCAAAATGACCCGCAAGCGACCTAAATCCGCTGGCAGCCCACTCAACGTCGCTAGGCGCCCGGCGCCGCTGTTAAGTACATGCAGAGTGTAAATGGCGCCCTCGGAGCCGGATTTGGCGAAAGCGGTGCACAGGACCCTGGGGTGGTCCGAGCTGGTCGCCAGGGCTTGGGCAAAGCGTGGCGTGAGGTCGGTGAAGTGCTTAATGAGCCAATATCGCGGGCTGGGCACAAGCGCCGCTGCGCCTTCCGCATCCCGCACCACATTGACGATCCCGTAGTCTGGCGTGAACTCCCAGTGCAAGGTAGCTTGCGGACGCGCGTACAACAGCAGCTCTTGATACATAGCTGCCTCGCGTATCCCATAAGCGAACGAGTCGAATAAGCGGCCGCGCCAGGCTTGGGCATCCACACCCAGCTCCGCTACGAGCAAAGGTAGCTTCAGCTTCTCCGCTAGATCCCCCCAGGCCTGGTACTCTTCAGGGGTCGCCCCACCCCACGAGTGAAAAGCCACAGCACCCACGTAGCGCAAGGCTTCAGGGTCCTCCGCAGTGGGAAGGGCGTAGGTGTGAGTACCACGGGGTCCTGTAGCGTCGGCCAGGAGCATCCTGGTTTTCAGCCCGAGCTCCTCGAAGCGAGCACCCAACCGCTTGATGAAATCCCTGTGTTCTTCGGGCGTAAACAGAACGTAGACACCGATATTGGGTTCATTGAACGAGAACAGATCTGGCTCCACGCCGTACCGCTGCTTGGCGTATAAGAGGTAAGCTGTAATGCTCTCAATCAGCTCGTCCCAGCGCTCCCGCGGAACTCGATGGCCGTGGGCGGAAGCCGGCCGGGTTGGGTCGGCCCACATCCAGCGCGGGATGTGCCAGATCGATGTGATATACGGGATGCCCATCCGCTGGATCCGTTGGGCCAGTAAAAACTCCTGGTGAAGTTCCGTGCCCGGTCGGTCTTGGGCCTCGAAGTAAGCCCAATTGATGTCATACGGGGAATCGTTGTCATTGTCGGGCTCCCAGTCACGCAACGTCATCTCCGTTCGGGCCCAGGCGACGCGAAGCGTACTGAGCGTAAAGTCGGTGACGGGGCTGTCGATGTTGAAGCAGTAATTGCCACCGAAACCGTGGAGCAGGAACCGGCCCTGCGTGGCGTCCAGGCGGAGCTGCACCGGGCGACGATCCGCCTGCCCCTCCATCGTCAATTCCACAGAGAAACTCGCCTCTTGGGTTTCTGATCCTTCGGCTCCGAGCTGAATCAGGTAACCATTCCAGCCCAGATGACGGAGCTCCACAGTGTGGGTCGCGCCAGCTACCAGCCGTAATGTCAAGCCATTCAGGATGGGCGCGACCGAAAGCGATTGTGCCCGACCACTCCAGAGCGTGCTCTGCTCTGGGCGCTCTACCGGGAGTCGTACTGAGACCGGCGGCGACTCAGGATTTTCAAGCACAGCGTCGGCGCCGGCAGCTGTATCCCGAGGTAAGGTGAAGCGTACGACAGGGCGGAGCTCAACATTGCCAGACGGCGTCCACAAGCGCAGTTGTAAGCTGATCCCACTCGATTTGTCCCATCGAGCCCGCTGCTCATAACGGAAGGTCAAACCTTCGACCGCCACCGTACCTTCCCAGCTCAGCCACTGCCCATCCATTCGCCGAGCCACATCGCGGGCGAAGCCTGTACCGATAAAGCGCTTGCCCGACTCATCAACAACACCGGGCTCCAATAAAACGGCGATTTGATCGTCGTCGTAAACAACGGCGCTCAACCGGCCATTAAGATCGAAAACTCCCACCTGAGCTACGAGCGTCGAAGCGAGGACGGGGGCCCATGCGAACCGAGCGGCGAATTTCACTGCAGAGACCTCCTTAAGCCAAGTTACCGGGCGGACACGCTAACTACCTTTACCATGAACGTCGATCTGCACGAGAGCTGACGGCAGGTCGCTGGGAAGGGGGGCGGAAAAGTTTGCGACTGGGAAGTCACTCGCTGGATCCAAAACCGGGCTGCGAGTTACCAGGCGGCCTATACGAGGGCCAGCGGTAATTGCTGAGGCCTAAAAGTTTTTGAACATTTTACAAGAAGTCAACATCCCAAGCTGTTCTGGGGCATCTAATTGCGCCAGGAAGGGGATCGAGCCATGCATAGGTGGAGGGGATCCGTTTTATCGCTGCTGCAAATACTGTGCTGGGTGGTTTGTCTGACGGTGCCTGGCTACACCCAAAACTTGGGATCCATCGTCGGTCTCGTGACCGATCGTACGGGTGCAGCGGTGCCAGGAGCTCAAGTAGTCGTCACTCAGCAAGAAACAGGCGTGACGCGAAAGACACAAACCGACCCGACGGGTACCTACCTTGTGCCGGCACTCAATGTGGGCACGTACACGGTGGAGATATCGGCGCCAGGCTTCAAGCTGTTTCGAAAGACAGACGTCGTTCTGAACGTTCGCGATCAGATTCGTGTGGACGCGCAGCTAGAAGTGGGCGAGGTGACGGAAACCGTTGAGGTGTTGGCAGAAGCGGTTTCTTTGCAAACGGAGAACGCTGCGGTGGAGGAGGTGGTGACTGGGTCGCAGGTGCAGAACATTTCCATGAACGGTCGCAACTTCATGCAGCTCGCGGCCCTCGTGCCTGGAGCAGCTTCCCGTCAGCCCGCTTTCAATACCCCCGTCGGCGTCTCCGCTAACGCTGATATCGCCTTCAACGGGCTACGGCCCGCTCATAACGTATGGCGAGTCGACGGCCAGGAAAATTATGACCGCGGCTGCGGTGGCTGCGTCGAGGTCCTGCCATCGATTGACGCTATTCAGGAGTTCAAGGTCAGCACGGCCAACAGCGACGCCGACCTAGGCTTTGGGGCGGCCGGACAGATCAACGTGTCCATCAAATCGGGTACCAATGAGTTACGCGGTACCTTGTACGAGTTCGTGCGCAACGATGCCATGGACGCCACCAACTACTTCCTCAACAAAAGCGGTGGCAAAAAGCAAAAGCTCCGGTTCAACAACTTCGGCTACAACCTTGGCGGTCCTATCATTCGCAACAAGCTGTTCTTCTTCTGGAATCACGAGTGGCGTTTGATCCGAAGGGACCGCATCTTCAACACCAATGCCATTTCGTCTGCACTCCGGGAAGGAGATTTTCGGGAGTTTAGCGGACAGATTTTCGACCCCACCACGGGTCAGCCCTTCCCGGGCAAGATCATCCCAGCCAGTCGCATCGATCCAAACGCTCGAATCTTAGCCGATCCAAAGCTGGTTTTCCCACTCCCGAATACCCCCGATGGCCGCTTCGTGGGTGTCGGTCCTGAACCCATTGACGTCCGCGAAGAGATTTTGCGAGTGGACTACCACATCACTCCGCGCCACCAAGCGTTCTTCCGATTCATCCTGGACACCATCGAAGAAGTCCAAGCGCGGACCATGTGGACTGGGTCCAGCTACCCGACCGTGAGCACGTTGTTCAAAAACGACCCGAAGATGTTCCATTGGCAACTCAACTCCACGCTCAGCCCCAGTGTGGTGAACGAAGCTTCGTTCAGCTTCTCGCGCCAACCGCTACACCTGATCCCGCAGGGCAATTATCAGCGTCCGCCGAATCTGACCATTCGAGAGCTCTTTCCAGAAAATCGCGCGAACCGCCTTCCGAACATTGCATTCGAGGGCGTATTGGGTGTCAACATCAACTTGGGTTCCTGGCCCTGGGACAACAACTTGGACACCTTCATCGTGCGGGATAACGTGATCTGGAATCGGAGCAATCACACCTTCCGCTTCGGTTTCGAGATCATGCCCTTCGACAAGCGCCAAGACCTCTTCGGACCCACCCAGGGGGACTTCCAGTTCCAGCGATTGAACATCGGTCACGAGTTTGCAGCGTTCTTACTGGGGCGCTCGTTTAAATATCAAGAGCTGGAGCGGCAGACCTCACCGCTTTACAAGACCCGCAACTTCAGCTGGCACGTCAGCGACACGTGGCGGGCAACGCCTCGCTTGACGGTGAATCTTGCACTGCGCTGGGACGGCCTGCCCCATGCCTACGAAGCTGAAGATCGGATCTCAGCTTTCTACCCCGGACTATGGGATCCCGCGAAGGCGCCGGTGGTACTGGACAACGGGCAAATCTTACCGGGCTCGGGAGACCTGTTGAACGGGATCGCCCTGGCAGGCAAGAATGGCATCCCGCGTGGACTGGTGCAGAACCACTGGAATCTGTTCCAGCCGCGTATTGGCATCGCTTGGAGGCCTTGGGGCCAGAACACCGTGCTCCGGATGGGCTTTGGATTGTTTACCGAGCGCATCCAGGGCAACGACGTGTATAACGTCGGCCCCAATCCACCGAACTCGTTCACGGCCCAAATCTTCGATGCGCCGCTGAGCAATCCAGGCGGTGGTACACAGGCTTTGTTCCCGAGCAGCTTGACCACCTACGACGGTCCATATAAGCTGCCCCAGGTCAAGCATTACAACTTCGGTATCCAACAGCGATTGGCGCGGGGGGTGGTCCTGACCGTGGGCTACGTGGGCACCTCGGCGGCTTACCTCCAGCACGCCCGTGACCTGAATCAGCCCACCCGGGAAGGTGCCCGGCTGGTGATGGAAAGGAAAGCCATCATCAACCAAGTGCGCCCGTTCCGCGGTTGGGATACCATCCGCGTATTCGAGAATTCGAGCAACTCCAACTACAACAGCCTACAGGTCAGCCTGCGCACGGAGTCCTGGCACGGGCTTACTCTGCAAACCTCTTACACCTGGTCCCATGCGATCGATTATGCGAGCGGCGACGTGGGTGGCGTCGGGCAACATCAGGATGCCTACAACTGGAAGGCAGAGCGGGCCAGTGCCGACTTCGATCGCCGGCACATGCTTATCGTGAACTACATTTACGACTTGCCGACACCAGCCGGTTGGAGCCCGTTCCTAAAAGCAGTCTTCGGCAACTGGACCATCTCGGGCATCGCCTCCTTCCAGACGGGCATCCCTCTAACGGTGACGCAGCCAGGCGACAACGCCTTCAAAGGCGGCGGGCACTACCGACCTAACGTCATCAAGAACCCGAATCTCTCGAGCGATCAGCGAGTCGGTGAACTCTGGTTCGACCCCACTGCGTTCGTGGAAACTCCGAAGGATCCAGTACTGGGCTTCGGTAACGCCGGGCGGAACATCGTTCGCCAAGCGGGCATCAATAACTGGGACATCTCGGTGTTCAAGCAGTTCCGGTTCCAGGAGCGCTACCGCCTGCAGTACCGGCTCGAGCTGTACAACGCCTTTAATCACACCCAGTGGGCTGGATACTTCAGCAGTTTCGGGAGCCGGAACTTCGGCTACGTCAACGCCGCTCGGGATGCCCGGGTGGTGCAGATGGGACTCAAGTTCTTCTTCTGACGA
>JAUQPO010000157.1 GCA_030550335.1 Acidobacteriota bacterium | reverse complement strand
GGTTTGACGCCTTCGACGCCCTGTTCGAACTCCCGGATGTACAACCGGGCGAGCTGCTCCGCGCTAAGGTTGCGCACAAAGGAAGGAACGTAGCGATGATTGCCTGCCCCGTAGATACCCGTGTTCGTCCAAAGTTCCAAGCCTGTGATCTCCTCCAAGCGGCGTAGCAGCCGGGGATCCCGACCCAACCACGCAGGTGTGCATTCTAAGAGCCGGCAGGCTCCCCATCTTTTCAACTCTTGTAACTTCGGTACTGCCACTCGAATGACGTCTTCGGGGTCGTACCGGCCTGGCTGGATCTGATCTGCGCCAATGAAGTCGACCAGCACGTGCTCGTGCACGAGTACACTACCCGGCACGGGATAGCCCGAACCGCCAGCGAGCCGTCCAGCCAGAGGGAAGAGGAGGAACTGCCTGCGACTCAGGGAACGCATCGAGTGCCCTGACTTAGCCTCAGCCATAAAACCCATAGTAGGTGAGCAGGCCACCGGGAAGGGCTTTTGCGCGGTAGCCGTGTTGCACCAAGAAGCGCACCGCGTAATAGCTGCGCTGGCCCACAGCGCAGTTGACCCAGATTTCCCGATCCCTGGGGAGTTCGCCCATTCGGTCTCGGAGCTGCGATAGAGGAATGTTCAGGGCTCCTTCGATGTGGTCCTGATAGAACTCGTGAGGTTCACGCACGTCGAGGATCAGTGCCCCTGACTCGTACAAGCGATTCCAGTCGGCCAGCGGCAGATCCCCCCGCAGGACATTGGCAGCGAGCATCCCTGCCAGGTTCACCGGATCTTTGGCTGCACCGTATTGTGGGGCATAGCAGAGTTCGGCTTCCTCGAGATCGAATACGGTGGCCCCCATTTGAATGGCCATCGAGATGACGTCGATCCGTTTATCGACGCCTTCGGCTCCCACCGCTTGGGCACCCAGGATGCGACCAGACTGGCTGGAGAAGATCAGTTTCATATGAATCCGTTTGGAGCCTGGGTAGTAGCTGGCGTGGCAACCGGGGTGCAGATAAACGGCCTGATAGTCGGTGACGCCTGCCTGGCGCAGTCGCTTTTCGGACGCCCCGGTCATGGCGATCGTCAGACCGAGGACTCCGCAGATGGCGGTGTTTTGCACTCCGCGGAAACGGACGGGCCGCCCGCAGATGGCCGCCGCTGCGATACGCGCCTGGCGGTGGGCTGGCCCTGCCAAAGGAGCCAGGCACCACTGGCCGGTCACTATATCGCGTACTTCGACGGCGTCACCGATGGCCCATATGTTGGGGTCGCTCGTGCGCATCGACTCGTCTACGCGAATCCCACCCAGCTCCCCGATCTCCAAACCAGCAGCCCGGGCTAGCTCGCTTTCCGGTTGCACCCCGACGGCCAGGATCACTATGCCCGCGGAGTGTTGCGCGCCGGAGGCAGTCCTGACCAGGATCTCGCCCGAGGGAGCCTCGTCGAAGCCCACCACTGGGTTGCCGAGTTCCACGTGTACTCCGTGCTGTTCGAGGTGTCGGGCAATCGGCTCGGCCATTTCCGGATCGAACTGTGGCATCAAATGGGGCAGCCGTTCGAGCAAGGTGACGGGTAACCCCAGGCCGACTAGGTTCTCGACCATCTCTAGCCCTATGAATCCCCCACCTACCACCACCGCCCGCCGTGGATGCCGATCGGCAATCCACTGGCGGATCCGGCGGCTGTCTGGGATCGTGCGCAACACATGGATGCCAGGCAGGTCCACACCGGGCAGAGGCGGGCGCATCGGGCGGGCGCCTGGGGCAAGCACCAGGGCATCATACCGTTCTCTGTATCGCTGTCCGGTGCGCCGGTCACAGACTTCGATCTCGCACCGGGAGCGATCGATCGCCACAACCTCGTTTTCGGTTCGCACCTCAATGTTGAAGTACTGGCGGAACCGCTCAGGCGTGGCTACGAGCAGGTCTTCCTCTTGACGGATCACGTTGCCTACGTAGTACGGCAGGCCGCAATTGGCAAAGGAAACGTAGGGACCGCGCTCGAAGATGATGATTTCGCAGGATTCGTCCAGGCGACGCAGACGGGCTGCGCAGGTAGCCCCGGCCGCTACACCTCCGACGATCAGCACACGTTTGTTTGCCTTCATGGTTATGTTGTGGACCAGTTTTGCCATTAGCTGGAAGCCCCATCTTAGCAGCCGTCAGTTCGGTCAAAGGAATGCGCGAGCTGCCAAACCGTTTCGGAAGCCGTCTCTGGGCCGTCGCTTCAGGTTTGCTAGGCTGAAACAGAAGAGGTCCGCGTATGTTTACCGGTTGTGGAACGGCTTTGGTGACTCCCTTCCGCCGAGACGGTTCCCTAGACGAAGAGACGCTTCGACGACTCGTGCGTCGTCAAATCGAAGCCGGAGTGAACTTTCTGGTTCCTTGCGGGACCACCGGCGAGAATCCTACCCTGAGTCGCGAAGAGCACCGGCGCGTGGTCGAGATCACTTTGGAAGAAGCCAAGGGCAAGGTTCCGGTGCTCGCTGGTGCCGGTGGCTACAACACTCAAAAAGTGATCGAACAAGCCAAAGAAATGGAGGCCGTAGGGGCGGATGGGATTCTCTCGGTGACCCCTTATTACAACAAGCCCACGCAGGAAGGACTTTACCAGCATTTCAAGGCAATTGCAACGGCCGTCCGGATCCCGGTGATCGTTTACAACGTCCCGAGCCGCACAGGGGTCAATCTGTTGCCGTCCACTCTAAAGCGGCTAGCGGAGATCGACAACATCATTGGCGTCAAGGAAGCTTCGGGCAACATCAGCCAGATTGCCCAGTTATTCGAAGTCCTGCCAGAGGATTTCTTAGTCCTGTCAGGTGACGATGCTGTGACCCTGCCGCTGATCGCTCTGGGCGGAAAAGGTGTCATTTCCGTCGCTTCGAACGAGATCCCGCGAGAGATGACCGAGTTGACTCAGGCTTGCTTGCGCAACGATTTTCCAACCGCGCGGCAGTTGCAACGCAAGTACCTGCCGCTGATGGAGGTCAATTTCATCGAGACCAACCCAATTCCGGTGAAAGCCGCCATGGCTATGATGGGATTGCTGGAACCTGTGTGGCGCTTACCCTTGGTGCCGCCCAGTGCGGAAAGCCAAGCCCGAATCCGTGCGGTCCTCGAGCAACTCGGTCTAGTGGCTTCCGTAGGGACCCATGTCGCCAGCTGAGCTCCAACGGGCCATCGAAGAGCTTTTCGACCATCCGCCTGAGCACTACAGTCCCGAGCATTTCTTCATCTTCCAGCGGTTCAAAGAGGCCCTGAATCGGGGCGAAATTCGGGCCGCCGAGCCCGATCCTTCCCAACCGACGGGTTGGCGGGTCAACCCGTGGGTCAAGAAAGGTATCCTGCTGGGCTTCCGCATGGGGCGCATCGTCGACATGTCCATCGACCCGGCCCGCCAGCCCTGGTTCGACAAATCCACCTATCCGGTGCGGCAACTCAGCCCGAACTCGGGCGTGCGCATCGTACCAGGCGGCTCGTCCATTCGCGACGGCTGCTACTTGGGCAAAGGAGTCACTTGTATGCCCCCCATGTTCATCAACGTGGGCGCCTGGATCGGCGATGGGACGATGATCGACTCGCACGCCTTGGTGGGTAGCTGTGCTCAGATCGGCGCCCGCTGCCACATCTCGGCCGGTGCACAAATCGGGGGCGTTTTGGAGCCCGTTGGCGCTTTGCCGGTGATCATCGAGGATGAAGTGTTAGTGGGAGGGAACTGTGGGGTGTACGAGGGGACCGTCGTCAAGCGACGGGCCGTGCTCGGCGCCGGGGTGATTCTGACGCGTTCGACGCCGGTTTACGACCTGGTTCGGCAACAGATTTATGTGGCCACCGACGAACAGCCTTTGGTCATCCCCCCGGAAGCCGTCGTCGTGGCGGGCAGCCGCGCCCTCCGAGGCGACTTCGCTAGCCAACATGGGCTTTCCCTTTACGCGCCACTGATCGTCAAATACCGGGACGAGAAAACCGACGCAAAACTCCAGCTGGAAGAATTGTTGCGCTAGATCTCAGGCCGGTTTTACCGCGCGAATGAAAGCCGAAGCGAAGAACTCTCCATCGAACTCGGCGACATCTTGCTCGCTCAGACCGGCTGCCTGAAAAATTGCGTCTAGCTCGGCGGTTTGGTAAGTGCGGATGATCTGAACCTGCCGGTCGATGAAGCCCAGGTGGGCCAAGAGTTCCTGGAGTTCGTCTACCGCCATGGCACCTGCCAGGCAAGCCGACCACAGCTGTGGGTTCTGCCGTAGCCTCTCTGGAATGGGGCGCAAGCGAAGAATGTCCGAGATGGCCAACCGGCCACCCGGTTTCAGGACCCGGTAGGCTTCTGCCAACGCCTTACTCTTGTTGGGCGAGAGATTGAACACGCAATTGGAGATCACGCAATCGATCGTGTTGGAGGCCAGGGGCAAAGCCTCCAATTCCCCTGCGAGGAAATACACTTGTGCCAGGCCCACACGATCGCGATTCCGCTGGGCGAGCCGCAACATCTCCAAGGTCATGTCAAGCCCGTAAGCCCGGCCGGAGGGCCCGACCCGGTGTGCGGCCAGCAACGTATCCAAGCCGCCCCCGCAGCCAAGATCGAGCACGATCTCGCCCGGCTGAAGCTGTTCTAAGGCCAGCGGGTTTCCACAACCGAGACTTTGGGTCAAAAGTTCCTGCGGCAGTACAGCGGCAGCTTCCTGGCCGTACAACCCCGTGCTAATAGGTGTGCTAGTGCAGCAGCTAGATGACCCACAACAGCTGGCTGGGGAGCCTTGGAGCACATTGAGTGCGATGGAGCCGTAGTCCTTGCGCACCCGCGATCTAGTTTCTCGCTCGTCCACGATTCAGTTCCGCACCTCCTTTGCTATTGTTGCACCTACTGTGCAGCCGTGGCCGCAGACCACAAGCCCGAGTTGACCACTGCGATACTTGATGGATACGTCCGCGCTGCCGAAGCCTCAAACGGGTTTTGCTCGCGCCAATCCGGCGTCAGCCACCAGTCTGCTGGAGCACCATCACCAAGGCTCAGGCAATTGCAAGCCTGCCTTGGCCAGCGCCTCGTTCAAGAGCTTGACTGCCTCCTCCGGCCGGATGGCCCGAGCGATGGAGACTTCCATGACGAGCATGTAGCGAGCTCGGTCGAGCATTTTCTTTTCCCGGAACGAGAGGGGCTTCTGTTTTTGCTGGATCAGCAAGCTCTTGAGGACTTCGGCGATGTCCATCAGGGTCCCGCTGCGCATCTTTTCGCAATTGCGCTTGTAGCGCTGCTTCCAGTCGCGACAGTTGTCGCACTCACCGGAGCTGAGAAACTTCAGCACGCGTCCCACATCCCCGTTCCGCGTGACCTTCCTCAGGCCCACATCTTGCACGTGGGAGAAGGGGACGATCACGGTGAGATGACTGCCTTCCATGCGCAGCAGGTAGTAAGGTTCAGGGCGGGGTCCGAAGTTCGCAGTGCTGATATTTTCGATGGTGCCGATGCCGTGGTTGGGATACACGACTTTCTCGCCAATCCGGAAGGCCATCCCGCAACCTCGCTCGCGAAGTGCCCGCTGGGGGCGGGTTCACGCAACGTTCGAACGCCTTATGCTAAGGCAAAACCGTTGTCCTGTCAAGACGAAAGCCGAACGTCGCCGCTAGCCGATTGATTGCCAGGACCATTTGGCGGGCTTGCGCCGAGCGGCTCAGGGTGCGTTGACATGGGTCACTAGCAATTCCATGGGTTTACATTCAAGCCGCGCGGCTCTCTAAACGCGCGATCAGCTGCCGGATATAGGCGAGGTTGCGTCTCATGTCAGCAGGAATGTCTTTGGAGGGACTGTTCGTCTCCAGGTTGGCGAATCCCCGGTAACCAATCTGGCCGATCAGCCGCAGGACTCGCTCGAAGTCGATCTTACCCTCGCCCAAGTAATGGGGGTTGTCCTTGAGATGGAACTGGCAGATGCGCTCGGCTCCGAGCCAGGGGATTTCTTTGTAGATGTCGTACCCGTTCGTGGTCGAGTTGCCCACGTCGTAGTAGACCTTGACTGCTGGCGAACCCACGCGGTCCAAAATTCGCGCATTGTCCTCGGCTGACAAAGTGTTTTCCAGCCCTAGGATGACGCCCGCCTTCTCCGCCTCCTTAGCGAGGTCCTTTAGAACGTCGACGACGTAGTCCATCTCCTGAGGGGTCTGAAGCGCCCCTTTGCCAAAGAACGGAAGCAACATCACTCGCGCTCCGAGCCTCTGAGTAATGGGGATCCCGGCAGCTACCCATTTAGCCCCTAATGGATCGTTCTTGAGGTAATTGCGGTGCAAAATGTCCAGGCAAGTGCCGGCGATCGCTACCCCTAGGCGCTTGCTCTCGGCCAGGTACTGTGCCTGGAGAGCTGCGTCGTCGAGTTTAAGTCGCCCGTCCACAGGTTCCCGCCCCAGGCTGACTTCTACGCCCTCAAAACCCAGTTGAGCCCCCAGTTCTAACGCTTTGGGATCCGCCGCGAGGCGCAGGTTCCAGTCTGTGACCCCGATCTTCAATCCAGCCAGCGGTCCAGCTGTGACCGTGCGTAAAGCGCGCGTCGCTAGCAGGGCGCCTAGAAAGCCCCGTCGCGTATACCGCATTCCGTCCTCCTTGGGCGCAATTATACGCGAGGCGGAGATCATTCGGTGGATTTCAGCGGCCCGTGGCTCGCACGCTGGGAGTAGCCTCGCGGGGTGAGCTCCCAGTCAGCCCCTGATCCACGACAGGGGCAGGGGGCATGAGCGGGGAAGCCAGAACTCCCCGTGTGATCGGCCGCTTGAGCTCTCAAAGATTCAATTCCAACGTGAATTGGAAGGTGCGCCCATCGTTCAGGGTGTTGGTAATCTGACCGAAATTCGGCGCCGAAAGGCTGAACCCGGGCTCGTCAAATTGAGGATGGTTCAGCAAGTTCAGCGATTCGACCCGCAAAACTAGACTCCAATCCTGACGGATAGCCCAGCGCCGGGCGAGCGAAGCGTTCACGTTGGCGATCCCGTCCTTGCGGAAGGTGTTCCGTCCCAAGTTGCCTGACCGGTCAGTCGGCTGGATCGGGGCGAATGCCGCACGGGGCAAACGTTGCCGTGAGGTATCGGGATGGTCGATGGAACGGCCGAGGACACTAGGGTCTAACAGAATGGGGTTGTCGTTGCCCACTCCATCGACATTGCCCCAGCCGGGGCCATCCGACCCGGTGTAAACCGTGAATGGTGTGCCGGATTTCAGCAGCGCCACCCAACCTAGCTGCCATTCAGCGAGGGCTCTGGCCAGCCAAGAGTTGGCGCGAGGCAACCGTGGGGTTTCCCAAAGCAGGCGCAGTTGCACCGCGTGAGGCTGATCAAAGTCGCTCAAGCCCTTCATCGCCTTCTGATAGTCGTCTTCTGCCGGGCTGCGACTGTTGCGGGCATCCCGACCACTGGCTGTACTCGTGTAGTTGGCTCCAATGTCCAGCGCTTTGCTGAACCAGTAAGACAAGCTGCCGCTGAGTCCTAGCCGGCGGGGGATCTCTAAGGTGAGCTTAGCCGCGTCATAGTACCCCCGAGAACCGTTGAGGATCCACCGCACGTCGTAATAACGGGGGTCGGGCCTGCGCTGGTCAATGGTTGCGGTGGTGAGTGGGATGCCCGGCACCGGGCGGGCCCGATTGAGCCACCAAGTGGTCAATAGCCGGTGAGCGCGACTGCCGACGTACCCCAGCTCGAGTTTCCAATCGTTAGCGAACGAACGCTGCCAGACGAAGCTGTAGACATGCTCGTAGGGTGTCGACAGCTTTGGATCCAAGCGGTAGACCGTACTGCGGGATTCTCCGTTAAGTCTCTGTAGATCGATCCCCCGCAGGGGGTTCACCAAATCGGGCGCATGGACCGATACGGCGATGATAGCTGGCGGGTTGAAACGCACTTGCATGAATGTGGCTGGAAAGATTTGCCCATAGTGCAACCCGTAAGCCCACCGCAGCTGTCCCCAATCGCCTGGAAGCCGATATGCCAAGCCGAACCGTGGGGCCAGATTATTCCAATCGGACCGATAAGGGACCTCATTCGGGCGGCCTCG
>JAUQPO010000156.1 GCA_030550335.1 Acidobacteriota bacterium | reverse complement strand
CAGGAAGCCAGGCGGAAAGTGGAACTGGCTTACGCGGCCTGGGAACGTTACCGCGATTTCACGCAGGCGCAGGTGGACGCGATCATCGAACGCGCCGCAGCTGCAGCCACGGCTCAAGCGCGCCGGCTTGCAGAGATGGCCGTCGAGGAGACGGGTTACGGCAACGTCAAGGACAAGACTGCCAAGAACCTACTGAATTCGTACTTCCTACCCCGCAAGATGCGGGGGATGAGAACGATCGGGGTTTTGCGGGAGCTGCCTGAGGAGGGGATCGTCGAGATCGCTGTCCCTATGGGCGTGGTGGCGGCGATTGTGCCGGTCACGAACCCGACCTCGACGGTGATCTTCAAGACGTTGATTTCGCTGAAGGCTGGCAACGCCGTGGTGCTGAGCCCCCATCCTCGAGCCAAGCGTTGCAGTGCGTACACCGCGGAGCTTCTGCATAAGGCGGCGGTCGAGGCCGGTGCGCCCGAAGGCTTAATCCAGTGTTTGGAGAATCCGACCCCAGAAGCTACCCAGGAATTGATGCGGCATCCTAAAACGGCCATCATCCTGGCCACGGGTGGCCAAGGCCTGGTGCGCGCAGCGTATTCCAGCGGTAAGCCTGCGCTCGGTGTAGGGCCGGGAAATGTTCCCGTGTTGATCGATGATACGGCGGATCTGGAGCGTGCCGTAGCGATGGTCGTGGAGGGTAAAGCCTTCGATTACGGCACGGTTTGCTCTAGCGAGCAGGTTCTGGTGGCCTTCAGCGGGTTGAGAGAGCGGATCCTGGAGGCGCTACGGCACCAGAGAGCCTACATCTGTACGCCGGAGCAGGGAGAGGCTCTGGCGCGGCTGTTATTCACCGAGCGAGGCACGGTTCGTCCGGAATGCGTCGGGCAGTCGCCGCAGAGGCTTGCGCAGATGGCCGGATTCCAGGTCCCCGAGGATGCTTCGATTCTGGCCGTGGAGATCGATGCCGTTGGGCCGGAGCATCCCTTATCTCGTGAAAAGCTGTCTCCAGTCCTGGCGTTGCGGTTCGTTTCCAATTTTGAGGAAGGTTTGAAGGCGTGCGAAGCGGTCCTTCGAGCTGGTGGGCTGGGGCACACGTGCGTGATTTTTTCCAAAGATGAAGCGCGAATTCGCGAGTTTGCTCGGCGCATGCCAGCCCACCGCGTGTTGGTCAACACCCCTGCACCCCATGGATCGGTGGGATTGACGACGAATGTCTTTCCGTCGATGACGCTGGGATGTGGGCCGATTGCCGCGAACGCTACCGGGGACAACGTCGGCCCCCAGCACCTGTTTACTATCAAGCGGCTGGCTTACTACGTGCGGGCCGCCGAAGAAGTGTTGCCCTCGTGGGAGGCGATCGAGCGCTCGGAGCTGGCTCGGGCAGGCGAACCCGCACTGGTCGGCGGTGTTGCCCAACCGGCGACTCTCCCGGAGAGTCTGATCGAGGCGGTTGTGGAGCGGTACTTGCGGCGGCGGGGACTGTTAGAGCAGCCTTCTCCCCAATCAACGCAGCAAGACAAGCTCAGCCCGCAGGCGGTTGAAAAGATCGCGGCGGAGATCGTAAGCCAGTTTTTAGCTTCGCGCCGGCCGGTCCGGGAGCCATCAGGCACGTGTCCGATGGCGTCGGCGCAGGCGCCCACTAGCCCACCTACGAGTGCCGGTTCTGAAGCTGCACCAGCCAAGGGGGAGCAAGCTCCTGAGCCAGAGATCCAGATTGTAGATTTTGTCTGCGAGGAGGACGTGCGTCGGGCGATCGCGGAGAAGCGGAAGATTTATATTGGCCCACGAACGATCGTCACGCCGGCGGCTCGCGAGCTCGCCGCCAGGGGTGATATTCTGGTTCTGGCCAAGCGTTCATGAGCGGCGAGCTGGACGCGCTGAGTGAGGAAATCGAACGTTATCTTGCCCAACAGCAATTCCTGATCTTTCGAGGATATCCAGAAACCGGCGAGGCTCGCCTGGTCGCTCACTGGGACACAGAAAACTACCCTGATTACCGCGAGTTCCTGGAACTCGGGAAGCAGTTGGGTGCACGCGTCGTTCTTTATTACGTGCACCGGCTCACCACCGAAGCGCTGGATGAGGCTGGCCAGGATTTGGAGGCGGCAGATTTGGATGAGCAGCAGTATCTGAGCCTGCGTGCGCGTTTGCGGGCATTGCGGTCATATGAGGGCTCTGTGGGCTGGTTAGAACTGTGTTACCTGGTGGACGGGGTGGCGTTCCTATATCGCCGGCGCACTGACTGGTTCATGGACTTCCATCGGCTGCTTCAGGAGATCCAAGAAGCCGGCTTCGACGAGGCTGGCGACGACGATCAAGACATCGACGAGTTTTTCTCGCGGAACTGAATGCAGGTGAAGCGCTGGTTGTTGCCGCCGCGCTATCCGGAAGCGGCAGAGCTAGCTCGCCAAGTGCCGGTTGCGGTGCCTGCGGCGCGCGTCTTATGGCACCGGGGGATCCGTGACGTAGCGACGGCTCGCGCTTTTCTGTCTGCAGAACTGGATCAGTTGCACGACCCCTTCTTGATGAAGGGGATGCACGCGGCTGTAGACCGGCTTTGGCGTGCAATTCGCCGTCGCGAGCGGATTCTCATTTACGGGGACTACGACGCTGACGGAGCCACTGCGGTAGTCATTCTGAAGAAAGCGATCGAGCTCGCTGGTGGGACTGCCGAGTATGTGGTTCCCGACCGTTTCGCTCACGGCTACGGGGTTCACAGCGAGTTCATCGAGCAGGCAGCGCGCAGGGGTGTATCCTTGCTGGTCAGCGTCGATACGGGAATCCGGGCGGCTTCGGCTTTGGAACGGGCTGCAGAGTTGGGGTTGGACGTCATCGTGGCGGATCATCACTTGCCCGGCCAGCAGTTGCCTCGGGCGCTGGCGATTCTGAACCCCCGGCAACCAGGATGCCCCTACCCTGAAAAGAACCTATGTGGGACAGGAATCGTGTTCAAGCTGATTCACGGATTGTTGGTCCGCTGCGGTTGGTCGGGCAAGAAGCTGGAGGCGCTGCTGGATTCCTTCCTGAAGATGGTCGCAATTGCCACGGTAGCTGATGTGGTGCCGTTGGTGGGGGAGAATCGGGTGTTCGTCCAGCGCGGGCTGGCCGCGTTGGAATCTGTGAAGAATCCGGGTTTACGAGCTTTGCTGGAAGCCGCGGGGATCCGCAGTGGTCGTGAAGTGGCCGCGCATGAGGTTGCCTTTCGGATCGCTCCCCGGATCAACGCTGCCGGGCGCATGGCCAGCGCGGTTCAGGCGATTGAGTTGTTTCTCACCGACGACGAGGATCAAGCGCGGGATTTGGCCGAGCGGTTGAACCAATGGAATGCGGAGCGCCAGCGAGCTGAGGAGCGCATCCTGGACGAGATTGAGCGCCGGTGGGCGAGTGAGCCCGCGCTGAGCGAGCGTCGCAGCCTGGTGTTTGCCGGGGAGGGTTGGCATCTAGGCGTAGTGGGCATCGTCGCCAGCAGACTGGTGGAACGCTTTTACCGGCCTTGCTTCGTTCTCGGCATTGAGCCCGATACCGGCCTGGTGCGGGGTTCCGGCCGGAGCATCCGCGGCCTGCACTTGCTGGCGGCGCTGGAGGATATGAGCGACCTGTTCGAACGGTACGGGGGACACGCTCAGGCCGCTGGGGTGACCCTGCGACGTGAGCGTTTAGAGGAATTCGAACGGCGTCTGGAGCAGTATTGCCGCGAGCGTCTGGATCTTACCGAGCTCCAGCCGGTGCTTGAGGTCGACAGCTTTTTGGATCTGGAAGAACTGGACGAAGGAGCCTTCACGGATTTGTTGCGCTTGGGCCCGTTCGGCTACGGTAACCCGCCACCCGTGTTCGTAATAGAGAATGCTTGCCTGGTTGGGGAACCGCGGCGCTTGGGCGAGTCGCATTTGCAGCTGTGGCTGAAACAAGGCACCCGGCAGATTGCTGTGCGCGGCTGGAAGCTCGCCGATCGCGAGGAAGAGTTGCGATCCCTCGGCTACTTTTCTGCCGCGATCAGCATTGAGGCTAATCCGGAAGGGCCGGCTCGAGGCTACGCCCCGTGGACAGTGAACCTGTTGGACTTCCAGCCAGCAAGGTAGCGGGTCAGTAACGGAAAATAGCTGCGACGTGGTTCCCGCCTGGGACCTCGCCCGGCGAGACAGCAAAGACTCGTCCGCGGTGGACTAGTGTTTGGATGGCTGCGAAATCCAATAGATCCGCATCCCCGATCTGGCGTTGCTCGTGGATATGCACCTCTTGCGTATCGGGGTTGAAGTGGCCCCAGATCTGCTCATCGACCGCCACAAACAACTCTTCGACCTTTCCGTTATAAGCAGCCGGGACAATGGCCCGCACATCGTTTGAAGTTCTCGGGCTACCGGCAAGCTCCTGGAACCGCGCAGCCGCCTTTGCGCGCTGCTGGCGAAAATGAGGCTCCAACAGCCGCCAGGCCTCTTCTTGCAGCTCCTCTGGCCGCCGTCCCACTGGGCTGCCGGTTACCGCGGCCTCGGCCAGGTGGGGATAGCTGTTTACCTCCCGGTAGATGGGCACATAGTAATCGACGGCCGCCAGTACGAGGGGAGCAGTTTCACTGCGCAACAGTTCGTGCACGCCCTTGTCGATGTACCGGAAGAAGTCCCGGAGCTCTTCCTTGTCGTCTTCGGCCCGTTCGCCATGCCCGTGGTAAGCCAGGGGAGCCCCCTCTTTATGAACCACTTCCTGTTTTTGTACACCCACAATCCGGCGGTAGTCCTGGAGACTCTTCGGAGTGGTGGCCGGAAGCTCTAGCTCTCGCAAACCGAAGCGGCTGCAAAGGAAGAAGTGAATTTCATTCTTGCGCAGGGTGAGCAAGTAGAACCGACCGTCTTCGGTGAACAACCTGAGGAGTGGCTTTACATGGAAACGATCGCTAACGACGACGAGTTCCTGGAACTTGAGTGGCAGCCGGTAATAGCCAAAACGTTCTGGGGAACGGAAGATCGCCAGGCCATCGGCTTGGTATTGCCAGAAGCCGGCATTCTCGGCCAGCTCATGAACTGGTTCGAGGAGCTTACGGATTTCCGGCGTGCGCATGCCGAAGCTGGCGAGTTCCTGCTCAGCTTGCTTGAGCAGATTTTTCAGTCGAATCGCTCCTTGCTTGACTTCCACCCCGGCGCGATCTGTCGGCAAGTAGATCGAGACACAAAACTCGCCGCGCTGCTCGGAGAGCTTCTTCACCTGCTCGAGCCGTAGCAGTTCCATCCGCTGACCTCCAACTTTCTAGCCTAACTGTTTTCGAGCGTCTGGTAGGCGTACGCAGTTTGGCGTCACTATCCCCAACGGGGTCATCTAGTTATCCGGGAGCGCGCAGCTGATGGTTGGACAGGCGCCCGGCACAGTCCTCTTTCGCCGAGCAAGGTGCGACCGGATGTACCGGAGTGAACGACTCCGTCGTGCCACGCGAGCTTGCCGATCCATCTTGCCTTCGGCGCGGGCCCTCGGTCAGCCTTGGCCTTGGAGGTTTGCCGGGAGCCCACTGATGCGGGCCAAAGGCGGGCAGATTCTGTTGCGAGCGATCGTGTCGAGCTCAGCCGCTCTCGGGCCGAGTTAACCACAACCCGGGCACTACAATGAAGTTGATGCCAGCCATCGTGCGGGTGGAGAACCTGGTCAAAGAGTTTCGGACGATCGAGCGACGCGAAGGCTTGCTGGGCGCTCTTCAGGATCTATTCCACCCGCGGTACCGAACGATTCGCGCGGTCGACGGGATTTCTTTCGAAGTGCGCGCTGGGGAGATGGTGGGCTATATCGGTCCGAACGGGGCCGGCAAGTCCACCACAATCAAGATGCTGACCGGAATTCTGGTGCCGACGGCTGGAACGGTAACCGCCAACGGTTACGTTCCCTGGCGGGATCGTGCAGCGTACACGGCCACCATCGGTGTGGTGTTTGGTCAACGGACGCAGCTGTGGTGGGACATAGCGGTCATCGAGTCGTTCCGCCTCTTGAAGAAGATCTATAACGTCTCGGATGCGGACTTCCGGGCTCGGCTGCGCTATTTCGACGAGTTATTAGAGGTGGGTCGTTATCTGCATACTCCGGTTCGCAAGCTAAGCCTGGGCGAGCGCATGCGGTGCGATGTTGCGGCTGCGCTACTCCATAATCCGCCGCTGGTGTTTTTGGACGAGCCAACGATCGGGTTGGACATTGTGGCTAAGGAGAACATACGCAGTTTCCTGCGGGAGGTCAACCAGCGCTATGGGACCACAATCTTACTGACGACGCACGACCTGTCGGACATTGAGCAGCTATGTAACCGATTGATCATCATCGATCGGGGGCGGCTGCTCTTCGATGGGGAACTGACCGCGTTGCGAGATCAGCTCTGGCGTGAGCAAGCCATCCGGGTGTTTTTAAAAGACCGCGATCAGGCGGACGTACTGGAGCGGCTGCAGGTGCCGGGCGCCACCTGCGAGCGATTGGATGCCCTCACCTATCGGTTGCGGTTTCCGCGGGCCGAGCGGCGCGTAGCTGAAGTGATCCGTGCCGTGGTGAACGCTGTCGAGGTCAGGGACATCGTGATTGAGGAGCAGTCGATCGAGGACGTTGTGCGCCGGGTCTATTTGGGTGAGGTGCTGCAGGAAGCACGCCGATGAGCCTGCCAGTGTTGCTGGAGTTCGCTCGCATAGGATTCGTGAATATGCTGGCGTTCCGGCTGCGCTACTACACGGGCGTCGTCACTTACTTCATCAACGTAACCGTCTACTACTTCATTTGGCGGGCGATCTATCGTATGGACCCCACCTATGCGGGGCTGACCTTCCAGGAAATGGTCACCTACGTAGCCGTAGGTTGGGTAATCCGTTCCATGTACTTCAACAACATCGACACGCAAATGGCCGCCGACATCTTGGAAGGACGCATCAGCCTGGTGTTGTTGAAGCCTGTCAGTGTGCAGTGGAGTTACATTGCCCGGGCGCTGGGGGAGTCAGCGTTTCGGCTGGGGATGTTGACGACGCCTACGGCCTTGGTGTTGGCACTTGTGTTTCCCGTCCAACCGCCGGCCAGCGTCGCGCACTTCGGAGCGTTCGTGGTGGCTCTGCTTGCCAGCGTGCTCATGGTGGGGGCCTTGAACTTCATCGTCGGCACCTGCGCGCTAGTACTGACTTCAATATTGGGGCTCCTGCGGGCTAAATTCTGGGCACAAGAGTTGCTCTCGGGGTTGCTGGTGCCAATTTCCTTGTTCCCGAGCCCTTTCCGCGAGATCTGTGCCTGGCTGCCCTTTCAGCACATAGCTTTCACCCCGCTAATGATCTACCTGGGGCGATTGAGCTGGCCTGAGATCCTGCGGGTCCTACTGCTCGATTGGGTCTGGGTGGTTGTACTCCTTTTGTTCGGGGCGTGGTACTGGCGCCGGCTGAGCGTACGGCTGACTGTCCACGGAGGCTAACCAGTGCGGCGGCACTTGTCGTTGTTGGGCGATTATTTCCTCCAGTACACCAAGGTACGCCTCAACTACCGTGCCGACTTCATTATCTCGGTGTTGACTACCGTAGTGGCCACGGTGTTCGGCCTAGCGGTAGTGTGGTTGATATTCGGTCGAATGCCGCGAGTCGCTGGCTGGAGCTTCCATGAGGTCCTTTTCATTTACGGTTTTTCTCTGTTGCCGATGGCGTTGTTCAACACGCTGAGTATCAACTTGTACTATTTCGGAGAGACGTACATCATCGAAGGTAAGTTCGATCGCGTCCTCTTGCGACCAGTCAACAGTTTATTCCAAATCCTGTTTGAACAGTTTCGGTTGGAGTCCCTGGGCGACGCGGTTTTAGGTGGGGTCATCATGGTCACGTGCGCCGAAAAGCTGGGGCTTCGCCTGGGGATGCTCGAGTGGTTGTGGTTATTGGGGATGGCGATCTGTGGCGCGGTGATTTACCTGGCTATCTTTTTGATGCTCAGTTGCGTGTCCTTCTGGATGGAGGATCGGGTAGGAGTCATCCCACCGGTGTATAACATGCTAACGTTCGGCCGCTATCCGCTGGACATTTACAACACTGCCATCAAATTTCTCCTGAGTTGGATCATCCCGTTCGGCTTTGCGACC
>JAUQPO010000155.1 GCA_030550335.1 Acidobacteriota bacterium | reverse complement strand
AAGGTGCACTTTGATTTTCGCGTTTCAATCACAGGTTCCTACCACGCCGAGCGCAGGCCAAGGTCCCCAGCTGTACTCAAAACGCACCAGCACGGACTCATACCCGCCCTGAGTAGCGGACTCGCGATCGATAGCAAATGCCCAGTGGATGACTTGATTGGTCCCGACGATCTCGACTCGTTCAATCGCATCCCAGCCATGCACTCACACCTCGATCCGCCGCCTGGAGGTGTAAAGCATCCCCCGGCCCATGAGTGAACGCGAAGAAGTCCAGATCGTTCCAAACGATCTCGAAAGTACGGCGCGAGGAGCCTTCAGCATATCCGATGTGGTTATGGCCATGCAGATCCCCCAGTAGATGTGGTATTCCCCAAGTTGCCCGTATGAGAAAGTCCGACGAGGTGAAGGTAGGGATAGACCGCACCCAGCGGCCAGGTTTTGCACGAGCGAGCTTCGCCAAGTAAGGTTATGGCCGCTCCTGAGCACTCTCCCGCTGCTTTCACCGGCTCCAAGTTTGGAACCTCAGTTACTTGAGGGCTCGATCAAAGGAGCTCGGTAGACTCGCACGTCGTCTACCCAGACTACACCCTTGCCGGCGATGCGCACCTGAAAGCGCAGGTCGCGGGGCCGCTCTTGGGTGTGCAGATATAAGACCAGCTCCGCATCAACCCAGTCTGTAGTCCCCGATAGCGCATACTGGAGCCCCTCTGCGACAACCTCGTTTTGCGAATTGCCCAGCCGACACCGCAAAACCAGATAAGCTTCACCTTTGAGTGCTCCCACACGCATTTTGGCCCGGTAAAACAACCGAGCGTTGTCAAAATCGAGTCGGTCCAGCCGGAACAGATCAACTTCCATCGGGCTCCGAGCTTCGATCCTCAGGGCGCCCCGCTTGTCGGCTGTATTAATGAAGTCGATCCGGGCGTGATCTCGGGTGATGACTTCTTCGATCCGATCGATGGGCTGCCGGTAGATCAATTCCTCGCTGGCAGGCGGGGCTGGCCCACCACTGAGCGCGCACACGAGTGCGATCCTCACCAGTAGGCTTGCGCGACGGCGCGCAAGCCGGTTTCGATTTTTGGACCGTTCAGGGAGACAGCTTTGGTCTATTGCTTGTCCCTCGGCCTTTGTATCCATCACATTCCTTCAGGGTTAGCTCCCCAAGGATCCAGTAGCTCCAAGCCCTTTGCCTGCAATTCGCGATAAACGTCGGGTAGATCGAAGTGAGCCAAGACGTTCGGGACGAAACAGGACAGCGGCCAGCTGTACATTTCCGATTCCGCCACCTCGCTAAAGGATCGCAAAGCGTTCTTCAAAGTGACCTTGCTGACATAGGGAGAAATGAGTGCGGCAAAAGCCGCCGGGATCGCCCCGCGCCCTCGCGCCACCAGATGTATCTGACGGTAACCGCATGAGCTGAGCCAGTCCAAAACGACCAGAACGTCATGCGTTTTCTGGCCCACATAAGGGTAATCCAGCATCAGCCCGTGAATGGCGTAGAAGTAATCGTTGCCGTACGGGTTGTCGAAGCTACGCCAGTCACAGGTGTCCGGCTGGGACTCTCCTACTCCCCGAACGTCGCAGGCGTACAGGATGGCGTCTGGCTCGCGCGCGATCAGCTCTCGCAGGAGCGGTTCCTCGCGCAGTTCGCGGTCGGCCGAGCGGTGCGAAACATACAGGATCGCCGATGCTTCTCCTTGTGGCGGTCTGGAGAGCACGCGCTGTTTCGATAACCGGTACACAGCGATTGTAATCCCTGGCTCTGTCTCCACCAGGTACGTCACGGCGTTCGGTAACGGGTAGCCTCGAGCGGGCAGTGGCCGCAAAATCCGAAAAGGTGGTGGGAACTTCCGTGCGGGGAGCCGCAACAGCTCGATCACTTGCTTGCGCAACGCTGCACCTTCTAACCCTACGCGACGCCGGGCCAGTTGTTGCGACTTGTCCCGGGTGAAACTGAAGACCGTGCGGGAGCCGAGTCGTGCCACTTGGCCCTGAGGGGTGCACCAAAGCGTTTCGTCTTTCTCGATCTGAAGGGGAGGCTCCTCGCGCAAATCGGAAACCCCTGTAGCACGGTTGAACCACCGATAGAGAGCTTCGCGGCTCTCCTTGGTGATGCCGTGCCCGCCAGGACCAACGAACAGGGCGATGTTGTCCTCAGCTCCCAGCAAGCGGTACAAGTGCCTCAAGCGCTCGTAAGCCTCCTCGGACCCTCGTACGTCGAAGTAGTCGCCCTCTTTGGCGAGGATAATGATCGGCTTAGGAGCCAACGCTGCGAGGAAGTCCTCGTGCTCCAACCCCAGCGCCAGGGCACGGGGCGGACATTGCTCGGTATCTGCAGGGAGTTCGTTCTCGAAGTTCCGGCGAAACATCGTGACGAAGCAGCTGGGCGCGGCCATAGCCCAGCGCTGATCTAACCCAACCAGCCAGGTCGTCATCGTGCCGCCGCCTGAATTCCCAGCTACACCGACGCGCTCGGGATCGACTTCCTTGCGCGTAAGCAAATAGTCCAGCGCCCGGATGCCATCCCAGGCTCGCCACGTCCCAAAAAACTCCCCGACCAAAAACTGTTGATTGCCAGCGTGCAAATGTTCGCGAGTGCCGGGGCGCAAGCGTGGCTTGAGTTGTTCGTCCAGGTACTGGAGGCGCTCACCCTGACCGATGGGATCGAAGATGAGAACGACGTAACCCATACGCGCCAGCCCTTGGCTGAACGCTTGGTAAGCCTCATAAGCCTTTCCGTTGTCGGAATGACCGCAGCTGGCCACCACGCCCGGCAAGGGGAACTGCCGCCCCTTAGGGATGTACAGGTTAGCCGTTACCAAGAACCCAGGCCGGCTTTCGAAAATCACCTTTTCGATGCGGTAGGCGTCCCGCTCCACGGTGCCTGTAATTCGGGGATTCAGCGGAGTCCGCTCGGGCAACGGACCAAAGCATAGCCGGATCTTTTCGCGGACCTCGCGCACGTACGCCTCGGCGTCGGCACGGGTGCGGATCCGGGCGAACCGCTCCAGGCGTTTCTGTTCCAGCTCCCGGATTCTTCGCAAGTAGTACTCATGGACCATACGGGGGAAGCGATTTAGGGGCTCCAGCTCTGCCGGCGGCTGTTGCTGCTGTTGGGCGCGCGCCTGGGCTAGCGCCCACATGGCAGCCACCGGGGCAAATGTCGCCTGGACCCATTCGCGACGTGTGAGCGTCTGGCCAGCACCGTACATCCTCACCTCCACTTCAGGCTGATCTTAACGCTCGACCGAACGAGCCGTCCAGCTTGCAGGCAAGCACTGCGAAGAGCCTGCGGTCCTCGACACATGAGCAGCACGGAGACCTGGTGCGGAATGCAGGAACTGCCTCTCGAATCTCCTAGCGCAGTTGTCCAAGGCGGCCACCGTTTACACCGCTCTTCCGAGACCGGTACGAGGCTTCGCAGCTGTGATGCCGAGCACGGCGCATAGGCAATACAAGGGCTTCTCACTCGCCGAACCTCAGTCCTCATTGGGCGGAAATTCACCGCCAAGGCGCGGCGACAGCACGCCGCGGGAGAATTCAGATGGTTGCGCGTCGCGGCGAGACCGGCGACCTGAGGTGTCGAGAGAGAAGGGTGCGCGCGGCTGCACTCCCCAGATCTCCCCGCCTGATCCGCTCGCTTTGCATCCGGCCACTTGCCCCACGGAGCCGACGCACGAAGCGGCCTTCCGTCCAGCTGCTCCACACGTATACAGGCCACTCGGAGTGCTCGCCGCGCGTGAAAGCTCTCAGATCGTCATCGCGCCGAAGCCTCCGTCAACCCGGATGATCGCCCCGGTAATGAACGAGGAGGCTTTCTCTGAGGCCAGCAAAATCGTTACGCCTACCAACTCATGGGGCTCACCAAAGCGATTCATCGGCGTATGTC
Organism: Acidobacteriota bacterium; assembly: GCA_030550335.1. Lineage (GTDB taxonomy): Bacteria > Acidobacteriota > Terriglobia > Bryobacterales > Bryobacteraceae > JAUQPO01. Next base: position 4,242 of record JAUQPO010000155.1, on the reverse strand, counting down.
CGAGGATCTTCGCCGTTCGCTCCGGCGTGAGCAAGCGGCGGTTTTGCTCGGCGGGGAAAAAGCCGGGCAGGATGGCGTTGACGCGGATGTTGTAAGGCGCCCACTCGCGCGCGAGGAACTGTGTGATCTGATTGACACCCGCCTTGGCCACGCTGTACGTAAACACCTTAGAAAGCGGCGGACCGGAGGATGCAGAAGAGATATTGATGATCGAGCCCCCACGACCAGCTTCGATCATGGCTTTGCCGAAGACCTGGCAGGCTAGGAACACGCTTTTGAGATCTACGTCGAGGATGCGGTACCACTCCTCTTCGGTGATCTCAAGAAAAGGCGTATCGGAATTGATTCCTGCCGCGTTAATGAGGATGTCTACGTGCCCGAACTCCTTCAAGATGATATCCAGCGCCCGTTCTAGGTCCTCACGGCGAGTGGCGTCCACCTGGACAGCGATGGCTTTACCACCCTGGTCACGGATCTGCTGGGCGCGTCGTTCTGCCGCCTCGCCGTTGTAGTCCAGCACAGCCACAGCGGCGCCGTAGCTGGCCAGCCCGAGGGCCATCTCGCCGGCCAGCACACCGCCACCGCCAATCACCGCTGCTACCTTTCCGTCGAGAGAAAACAGGTTGTCGTACATACGGCTGTTCGAGTACCTCCATTCCGGTTGTAGCACGTCTGTCACGAGCGGGGCAGATGGACGCACACTCTATCCCACTCGCCGGATGGAGAGCGAACTGCCTACGCTAGAAGGTTAGGTGCAGCCACTCAGATGCGGATCTCCCAACCTTTGCGGTAGGTTGGCTTGATCCACCGGTTCGCGTCCTTGTTGTTCGTGAACTCGCCCTTGGCGTTGTCCCACAGGAGCTTGCCCTCGTAATGAACCGCTGCCGCACCGAGCAGCAACCACTCGCAGTAAGGAGCCGCGACGTGGAAGTTCGAGCAAGCGGGTGCACCGCCTTTGCAGGCGCGCAACCAGTCGCGAATATGGGCTGCGTGGTTGCTCCCCGTGCTGGCTCCCGGGGAACGCGGCAAGTAGGGATCCGGCAGTTTGTATTCTGCCCAGCGCTTGCCTGGCAGCAAGCCCACGTCCTCGCCCCGTCCACTAGTACCCAAGTAGCCCTTGGTGCCGACGAAGATGCAGTTATATCCGCTACCCTGCGGTCGAGGCGGTCCGCTGGGTCTGCCTGCAGCCGGCCCGCCTGGGCCACCAGCCGCCATCGGGGGACGCATTGGGCGGGGAGGGCCTACTTGGGGGCCTTGGCCCGGGATCTTGCGTGCCTCCTCCACCGTCATGCCTGGGGGCAAGTAAGCATCTCCCTGGGGGTAGTGATACCAGTACACCGTCACCGGGGGCATTCCCGGCCGTGCAGCAAACTCATATTTGATGGTCAGCACGTCCGGGAAAGTAAATGGCGGCAAAGAATCCTTCTTGATACACTCGACACTGATCAGGTACTCAGGGCTCAGCTGAAGCGCCCAGTTGGCCGGACCGAGGATATGGACTCCCCAGTCGCCGATCAACCCACTACCGAAATCGTAAAAGCCACGCCAGTTGAAAGGTAGGTAGAAGCCAAATTTTTCCTGCCCGGGATAACGGAAACCTTCGCGGCCCCAGCGCCGGTTCCGTTCCACGACGAACTGCCGGTATTCGTCGTCTCCGGTAGTGAACGGTCTCCAGGAAGCCGTCCCCAACCACAGATCCCAATCCAGCGTTTCGGGCACGGGCGTGGGAGCGGGGATTTTCGTCATGCCCTGCGGCCAGCTAGCTAACCCAGTCCAGGCGTGGACCTCCGTCACATCGCCGATCTCGCCGGACCAGATGATCTCGCAGGCCACGCGGGTAGCGTCGTGGGAGTAACCCTGATTCCCCATCTGAGTGGCCACGTTGTACTTCTGAGCAGCCTTGGCGAGCATACGGGCCTCGCCGGCAGTCCGACTGATGGGCTTTTCCAGATAGATGTGCTTGCCCAATTGCATGCACACAATGGCGCAGTAGGCGTGCATGTGGTCGGGTGTGCCGATGACCACGGCGTCGATGGATCGGCCCATTTCGTCGAGCATCTTCCGAAAGTCCTTATAACGCTTAGCGTTCGGCCACTCATTGAACCCTTCGGCCCCGCGGTCCCAGTCCACGTCCGCCAGCGCCACTATGTTCTCGCCACAAGCCGCGACGATCCTCAAGTCTGCATACGGTTGCCCGCCGGCACCAATTCCGGCTACGTTCAGTTTTTCGTTAGGGGACTTGTAACCAAGTTTTGTTAGGGATGGGACCGACCCAAATCCGCCGGTTGGAACTGTGCCGGCAAACAGGGCGCCAAAGAAGAAATACCGCCGGGTGATTCCCCTCTCGGTCATGGACCTCTCTCCTTGGCCTTAGCATTCGCTGCAGCCTCCCACGTGCTCACGAGAGCGCCCTCCGGGCGAACTCCAAGCACCGGGCAACTTCTTTCAGTGGATCCGAGCCTTCCGGAATTGGGTATTCCAGCTCGATGTTTGCCGGGAACGGGTAGCGCCGCCGCGCCATCATCTGCAGAATCTCCTTCAGTGGGGTGTCGCCTTCGCCCCATGGCACGTTGTCACCACCCCGATCCCGCGACTTGCGATCTTTCAGGTGGATGCTGTGAATGCGATCCCAGTACTTCTCGATGAATGGAATTGGAGACTCACCAGTAGCCACGAGGTAATGTCCCACATCGAGATTAATGCCGTTGTATCGCGATTGCCGCAGAGCGGTATCCCAGCTGTCCGGTTTGACCTGGGTATGGTTGTGGTAAGCGACGTATACCTTGTGATTCTCGGCCTCCTTGCCGATGCGCTCGGTAGCCGCAGGGTCCAGGTTTAGCTCCATGGTCACATGAGTAGCGCCCAAGGCTTTCGCTACGTTAAACACGTAAGCGAACTGGGCTTCGGTCAAATCCGGCCGCAGCTCAAACTTGAACGCATGTATAGTGACACCGGCATCGTTGTATAGCTTGCGTAACTGCACGAATTTGTCCATCGACGCAGCCAGTCGCCACTGCCACAACTCCTCTTCCGCCTTACGCCGCTTTTCCCGCTCTTCAGGAGAGAGTGGCCTCGGTACGGGAGGAGCAGCTCCTCCGGGTGGGCCGCCCGCGGCAGGACGCTGCCCGCCCACGGGCACTGGTGGTGGTCCAAGCCGGATCGGAGCACCCGCGAAGGCTTCCACAACGGAGTTTTGAAGCTCCACCGTGCTGATGCCAAGTTGCACCAGGTACTGCAGTACCTGTTCGGCGTTGGGGGACAAGGCCCGGAACGAATAGGGAGCGATCACACCTATGTGTACGCCATTGAACACTGACCGCGGCTTGCCAGCTGCGCTAACCCATTTGATCCCCGCCAAACCGAGCAAGCTCGAGCGGGCGAATTCGCGCCTGGTGGCCATCATCGTTGAGTCCTCCCTGAAGGTCACGACCGGTCTTCTATTAAAACACCAGCAGTTCGGTGAAGGTTACAGGGTTCTTTGTAGGAAACCAGAAATAGCAACGACTTGGAGCCTGAAGGTACGGGCCCGGACCAGGTGCCTACTGATTCAAGTGGAGCCGCGAGCGGTATACCGGAACCTGTGCCAGTCATCAGCTCGAGGCCCCCTTGGCCTGCTAGCATTCAGGCGGGTCAACACAGCCGGCTAGTGAGTCTTCGGTGTCCTGGGACGATCGAGTTTCGGCAGGTTCCTCACTGCCTGTGGCTAGGCTTAGCTATCTTCTCGCCTGCCTCCAATTCCCAATACCGGCGCACTACGCGTTCGATATAGTCGAGTGTTTCCCGAAAAGGCGGCAATCCGCCGTACTGCTTCACTCGCCCCGGCCCCGCGTTGTAAGCCGCCAGAGCCGCAAACACCCGACCTCGGTAACGCAACAGCAGTCGACGAAGCAAGAGAGCTCCCCCGAAAGCGTTTTGCCAAGGATCGTCTGGGTTAACCCCCAGCTCTCTCGCTGTCTCCGGCATGAGCTGAAACAAGCCTCGAGCACCCTTAGGAGATACCGCTTGGGGGCGCAGTCCGGACTCGACTTCTGCCACACTCCGGACAAAAGCAACTGGCAGTCCTTGAGCTTGAGCCGCCCAGCGGATCAGCTCCTCGAGCCATAAGCGCTGCTGCTCCTCAGGTCGTACAAAGTCCCCGCCGGAGACGGGCTGCCAGGCGCATCGGAGACTGGAGCTAGCCTCTTCAGCCGGAATCACCTCCACAATCTCGGCTAGCGGCAATTCGATCCAGCCTTCTCCGCG
>JAUQPO010000154.1 GCA_030550335.1 Acidobacteriota bacterium | reverse complement strand
ACCTCGGTACTCGTCGGTCTGATCCCGCAGCCGGGTTCGAAACGGATATTCATTGCCATTTTCGACAAAGGGAGTGATGCCGTATCCCCGACCGGCGTCTCTGCGGTAACCCAGGTAAGGGCTGACACGCTTGCCCGGCAGAAGCTCCAGCTCGATGCCCACCAGCCGGCGGTCGCTGTCGAAGGTTCGCTGTGAACTCTCCAAGCCACCGGCCAGCTGGGGATTGGCGAAGCTGGGGAGAAAGTTGAAATAGGTCAGATTGCGGTAGTCTACCAGGAACCGGTAGCTCTGGAACCGCTCCAACTCCCCCCGGGCGTGGTTGTACGGATCGCCACCCCAACTTCCACCCGAAACCAGCAGCCGGTCCCACCAGCTCCGCCCGGTAGGCCGCGCCGCTAGGTCGAAGTCCAAAAGCTTTGGCCCTTCACCCAAATCGACCACACTCCGGTAGGTGTAGTGGCTACCTGCCAGGTTCGTTGTCCAGCGATAGCCTGCCTCCGCCGAACCGGACAGCTGTTGCTCGCCAGGCTGCTGCCCAAAGGCCAACGCCATCACCCAAACCGCAACCAAGCTAATTTCGATCGGCCGCTTCATCGCAGGAAATCCGCACTGACTTGAGAACCGTGGATTTTCTGATGACAGAGGGTGCAGTTCCGGAACCGCGCGCTTCGCAAGTCATGAAACGCCGGCGGAACCCCGCCCAAGGCCGCTGGCGATGCCGCTTGCCGGGTCGCTACGGTCGCATGGCATTGCAAGCACAGTAGCCGGACCTCCGCTCGGGTTAACATCCGCGGGTTGACTGAGCCGTGCGGTTCATGGCAGGCACTGCAGCCCTCCAACCGTACGGGTGCATGCTCGAACACAAACGGTCCACGTTTGTCCCCGTGGCACCGCAAGCAACCAGGCTCGTTCGCTCCCGCCAGTCGCTGATCCTTGGGCAGGAACTCTCCGTGCGGGTTGTGACAGTCCACACAACTGATTGCACCCTCGCGCAACCGGTGGGCGTGTGGGCGAGCGAATTCCGCAACGACGCCGGCATGGCAGCTGGCGCACTGGGCCGTGATGTCGGCTGCCCGTCGCGGCGCCGGGCTGTGCGGCCTCGCACCGTGGATGGAATGGCAAGCTACACAGCTCACCTGGTTTCGCGCGTGGCTACCGTGCAGCCGACCCGCCTGGGTGGGTTGTCCACGGTGACAGGCTAAGCACAACCCGTCGGCCTCGCTCACCGCGAGCTTGCCCGGGTGTTTAATCGCAGCCGGGTCCGCGCTCTCGGCGTGTTTGGTTCCCGGACCATGGCAAGCCTCGCACACCTTGCCTTTCCACGAAGGCCATCGGGTGTGACCGACCTCGATGGCCCAGTGCGGATTCAGTTGGAAGCCGCGTACAAGGTCGGCATGACAGGTCCCGCAGCTTTCTGTGCCAGCCCAAGCAGGCTCAGAAGAAACCCTGGGGTTCTGGCCAGCCCAGGCCAGAACCCCAAGGAACATCAAGCTACCGCACCGAAATACCCGTCGCATCGGCCGGCTTACCGCGCGTGAACGCGATTGACCGAGAACTCGCGTTCGGGCCCGTGACAAGCTGCGCAGCTCTCACCCAGCGCGCTGGTGTTCGCCAGCGCGTGGGAGGCGGCGGGCAAGCTGTCGTGGCAACCTAGGCAGGCAGCGGACTCCGGACCTACTGGGTTCAACCAGCCACGAGGATCGGTGACCTGCAGCAATCCGGCCCGCAGTGGCAGCTGTTGCGAATTGCCTACGTGGCACTTCGCGCAATTGTTGAGCTGCCCCGGATAATGCACTTCGTTGTAGTTGTGCGGCGTGCGGCCGAAGCCGTAGATGGTATACTCCCGACTCAACCGCGACCCAGCGTGAATCCGGTGAATCATCAGCCTCATGTCCACCGACTCGTTCGGAGCCGCTTCCGCCGGCCGCTGAGCCGCATCCGTTGTGCGCGGGTTGTGACACATGACGCAGTATTCGATCTGATTGCGCAATGTGCCATGGAAGTTCACGTCGCCATGGCAAGCATTGCAATTCGCTAACGCTACGACCTGGCGCCTGGGCGTTGGCTGGCTGCCGTCCACAGAGAAGTACTTGATCACGTTGCGACCCGAGTCGTAAACGGTCATTTCCTTGACAGTGCCAGCCAACAGCTTCACCTGCCTGCGCCCCTCGATCGCTACCGCCCAGGTTCCCTTAGCGTCTTCAGGGATTGGCCGCTGGAAGGTGTACTCATAGCGGTCCCCACTGCCGGTCGCGCTCAAAGCGGACTCCCGGATGTAAGTCGAGTAATCAGTTGTGGGCCCGGCGATGGTCAAGGCTAGGGTCTGGAACTGCGAGGGCGATAGCGGTGCTCCGGTGCGGTCCTTCAGCGTGAACATGACCGTAGGACGCTGTCCGGGGCGGGTGTTCCAGATGTCGAGGATTTCAAACAGGACGCCCGGCAGCTCCCGGGAGAGCCGCGGCGTAGTGTGAGCTCCCTTGATGGAGATGTCGAACTCCAGCTCCCCCTGCGGCAGGTGGCAGTAACCGCAAAGATTGTCTGAGACTTGTGGTAGGTTCGCATGGCCCTCGCCGGTGGCAAAGTTAACGTCGTCGTGACAGGACCCACAAGCAGCCCGGTTCGGGCGAGTCAACCAAGCGTCTGCCTGTTCGGCACCCGTGTCTGGCTCATGGCAAATCGTGCACTGCCGCGTCGAGTCGGCGTCCATCACCGGGAAGACGACGTTCGAATAGTCGTACACAGTCTGGCGGAAGCCGATGAGGCGATAAGGCTTCCCCGCTCGAACACTCGGCAGGTCGCGCCCGCGATGGATCTTGTGGATCATCACGGCAAAGTCCAGGGTGTTGCCCGTGTCCGGATCCACCGTCTGGGGCGTATGGCAGAGCACGCAGTTGCGGACCCCTTCCCGGCCAGTCGTCCCGTGGCCGGTCAACCGGTCATGGCAACGGTTGCAGCTCTGATCCCGGATCACATCCCGGCGAACCTTGACTGGCGAACCGTCCGGCACAAAATCGTATTCGACCGACTGGAGATGCACCCCAAGGTCGAACTCGGTAAGATCGCGGTTCGCGTAGACCCCGATCGTGTGGGTAGCCGAGCGGTCGATGTCGGGAGGGGCCTTCGTGCGGAACGTGTAAATGTACTCCCCATCGCCCACCTTTTGCCAAGTGCCACCGGTATCTGCGGCCGCCTGCACCGCAGATTGACCAGTAATCGGGCTCGTCTGAACGCGGGTGGTATACGCCACATACTGGCGCTGGCCCTTAGGGATGGTGGCGATGATAAAACTGGCTGTGATCGGCCCAGGCGTCAGAATCCCTTCCCGGTCCAGGGGCATCCCCTTCGGGTCCGTAAACCGTACCCGCACCCGGATCGTGCCATCCGCAGCGATCTCCGCCGAAAGAACTTGGATCTCCAGCCCCGGCCGCACAAACGCCACCAGGTTGGGGTCGGCATAATAAGCTTTGTCCAGCGCCGTCCATACCGGCTTGGTTTCGCTAACGAGCACGGCAGCGGCGGCAAACAGAACCACCACGAAGACGATCGGCAACCATCGCTTATTGGAACGGGCTAGCTGACCCATGGCTTAGCTCCCATCTGGGTGTGGAAGTCGGGCAAGTTGAGCGGCAGCGGCCGCCAACTTTTGGCGGACTGACTGACATGATCGTCAAACTCTAAGCTTAGCAGCTCCTTTAAAGTTGTCAAGATGCGAATGTCGGATTTTACGGTCACTAACTCCGTGGACCCCCGAATTGACCCGTAAGCTCCACGCCGGCTGAGGCCTACCGCCAACGGCGCTGGCTTTACCGAAGTGCTCAAGCCCGCTCCAGCCCGAGATTCGTAACCCTTGCCTCCCCGGCTACATCCTTAAGGTGGACGTGGACTATGTCTGCGAACCCCACGATTTGGTGCGCAACGCTACTTGCTCTGGCCTGGCCAGCATTGGCTCAAACCGGACCCCAGCCGGACCTTACCGAAGACCAGATTCAGGAGATCATCCACAAGTTCGTCCAGAAGGAGACCGAATTCGCACGGGCCCGCGATAACTACACCTATCGGCAGGAAGTTCGAATCCAGGAGCTGGACGAAGCCGGCCGCGTCCGGGGCACCTTTGAGATCGTGAGCGACATCATTTTCACCCCCGAAGGCAAGCGCATCGAGCGGGTGGTTTACGCGCCGCTACCCACATTGAAAAACATCCAGCTCACCCCGGAGGACGAGCAGGACCTGCGCAATGTCCAGCCCTTCGTAATGACCCTTGACGAGCTGCCCAAGTACCACGTGCGCTACCTCGGCAAGCAAACGGTCGACGAGATCTCTTGTTACGTGTTCGCCATCAAACCGAAAAAGATGGAAAAAGGCGAGCGGTACTTCTCTGGGATCGCTTGGGTCGACGACCGCGACCTGCAGATTGTCAAGACCTACGGCCGGGGCGTTGGACTATTGCGCAAGGACTACGACAACCAGTTCCCTAAATTCGAAACCTACCGCCAGCAGATCGACGGCAAATACTGGTTCCCGGTCTACACCGTTGCCAACGATGTGCTGATGTTCCGCAGCGGTCCTCAACCGATCAAAATGGTGATCCGTTATAGAGACTACAAGCAGTTCAAGGCTGACGTGACCATCAAGTACGGCGAGCCAATCTCACGGTGAGTAGCGGCTGGGCGCTTCGTGCGCCGCTGCGAGCGGTTCCCCTAAGCAATCAACTTGGTGCAGCTCAACCGGCTGCGGCAAACCGCTCTTTCCAAGCCCATAAGCCCAGAGCCGGGTTGGAGATATAAAAGATCCTTTCGCCATTCACCTCGTTCCAGCCCTCCCGTAACCGCCCAGGGTCGTACCGCTTCACCATTTCCTCCAACGGAGCGTAATGGAAATTCACCGCTTCCACTTCCTCACGGGTCAGCTGCCCAGGACAATATGTGATCCTGAAACGGCCTTCAGAAGAGCCGTGAATCAAGTGCGCGGCGGCGCTCAGATTCCCAGCCAAGTCCTGGTCCTGCTGGACGGCCGCCAGAACCCGTTGCGTACCCACGTACCCGTGCCTGCGAATCAACTGGTCGATTTGCTGGTCCTCACCGAACTCCCGCACACCTGGTGCGAGCACGATCAACTCTCCTCCATCCGCCAGCGCCATTCGAGTCCGGTAAATGGCCTTGTTGCCAAGCCAGGTGCTCTTGTACTCGCCCGGATCCAAATACACGACCACTTTCTTCAACGGCTCGTCCAACAGAGTGACGTTCACCGTGAAGCTCAGCGCGGCGGCCCGTTCGAAACACTCTCGGTCATCACCCACGAACAATCCTCGCGTCACCAGTTGTCCTTGCTCGTTCAACCCTACGACCGTGAGCACGTAGACGATCGGCAGGTGCTTGGCGAAATGCTCGCTGGCGTAATCGAGCACGCGCCGTACCGGAGTGTTCGCGCGACCCATGATTCGTTCCATGCCGTAAACGGCCCCTAAAAAGTGACTCCGATGAATGCCCTCCGCTCCCCCGGTGCCGACGAAAATGTTCTTGTTGTAATTGGCCATGCCGATGACTTCGTGGGGAACCACTTGGCCAATGGACAAGATGAGGTCAAAGCCCCCTTCCACCAGTAGCCGGTTGACCTGAGCAGGCCAGGAATACTCGAGTTTCCCCTCGGACTCCTGCCTGACGAACTCCCCAGGGACTTCACCGAGCGTCACCAGGTCACGCCGCCAGTCATGAACCTGGAACAACTGCCGGGGCACATCCCCGAACATCGCTGCGATCTCCTGCTCGGTCATCGGAGCGTGGGTTCCCAGTGCAGGTAAGATCGCCGCCAAACGGCCCCGGTAAAACTCATACGCAATACGGGTGAGTTCTCCAGCCCGCGAATGGAAACGCGTAAAGTCGGGAGGAACGACCAGCACCTTTTGGCGTGGCTCCAGGGCCTCCAACACTCGGAATAACCCAGCCCGAAGATCGGCTAGAGACAGCGCAGCCGTAGGAGATCCTTCTGCGAAATACAGACTCATGGTCCGGCTCCTTTACCCGAACCTTCCACTATAGGATGGCCGGACGAAATCAGGCAGCGCCCTTCAGAACATCTCCCACAGTACCCGAACGCCCACCGCAGCGATGGCCACAAAGCTCACCCACAGCCATGCGTCGTAAAGCCTGCCAGGACGCAAGCGAGGATCCAGGCGTCGGTAGCGAAAGTCGTAGGCGGCATAGATCACCAGCCCTAAGGTCAATGTGATCGCGATGCCCCCAATCGTGATCATCGCCACGGGCGCTCGGAAGCTGGTGAACAAGATCGCCCAACAGGTGGGTAGGATCCAGGCGATCCAACCGATCCAGCGTGCCCGGCTCTCCGAGTCCCGGTAGTCAAACCAACCACACTGACTGAAAGCGTCGGCGAACATGCGGGAGGTGGACGCACACGCGACGAACATCGTCGAGTACAGCACAATAAAGGCTCCAGCCAGGAAGATCCACAAAGCCGAAGGGCCGAACGACTCGGTATAGATGCGGGAGATGGTGCGGATCATTTCGTAACCGGCCGGAACTGCCTGCTGGCGAGCTAAAATGGCTGCGCCCAGGATATAGAAAGCTGCTGTGGTCGCCGTGTAAATGCCCATCGATAGCAGTGCGTCCACGTACATCACGCGGATCCAGCCCCGGGCACGCCGCACCCACTCCGGGTCGTCGGACCGCCGCCCCGTAAAACGTGCGTAGCCTTTCTCTACACACCAGTAGGGGTACGACATGATCTCGTCCGCACTGACACCGGTGATCCCGAACACGGCCACAGCCGGCCCCAGCGCTCCCGGTGGGATGTGGAACGCGAAGCCTTGAAGTAGTTCTCCCCAACTGAGGCGGTAAGGGGTCTGCTGAAGCAGCACCACACAGTAAAGGGTGAACAGGCTGAAGCCCGCCACCATCGCCACGCAAGCCCGTTCGATGAACCGGTAGTGCCCACGGAACACCAGCGCCGCCACACTTATCGCCGCCACCCAGGTCCAAGCAGTTGCCGGTAAAGACGGAAACGCCATGGCAAGCGTTAGGCCAACCCCTCCGACGATGCCTCCGTATTGGATCAGCTGAGCAGCTTTGGCCGCGAACCATAACCACACCGACCACCGGACTCCCCTCCACCGGGGCCCGCGAAGCCGGCTCAGGGCTTCAAGCGTAGTCTCTCCGGTGACAACCGCGTGCCAACCATATTGAATCTGGACGGCCACTTTCAGCGTGCAGCTCAGCACGATGACCCACAGTGCGGCGAAACCCGCCTTAGCCCCTAACGTGGTAGTCATGATCAGCTCGCCTGAGCCGATGACGCTGGCGGTCACGACCAGGGAGGGCCCCAGGTAGCGCAGAGTGGCCAAGAGTGAAGTCGGAGGCTGGCGGATGCTGAGCGGGTCTAAGCGATAAGTCACGTCAGCAGGATTGGGCGGTACGGACACGCTGTCGCCTCCGTTGAGCTGAAATGGCTTCGTTACATGGCCCGGCGATTATCTCGATCCTAAACCAAGTTGACCAAAGCAAAAAGAAGGGGCCTTGCGTGCGCCCGGGCCTCCCCCAGCCGGGAAGACACGCAAGGGCCCCTGCTGTGATTCTCTTGATGGTGGCAGACGACGACACCGACGCTTAGGTGGCAGGGCGCGAGTGCGCCATTCGCCGTCCCGAAACCCAGAGGAGTTCTAACGCATTCAGCGGGTTGTCGTCGAGTTCATCATCATGCTTCGAGTCCATCGTCGCCGTCGATCTCCCACAAGGTGTGGCGATTGGAGAGATCCTTCGTGACGATCTTGCCCAGCACTTCACCGAGAACCACGTAGACGTTCGACGCTACCTTGTTGATTTTCCGGGCGTCCCCCCCGGATCCCCACCAGCGTCTCCGGGGTGAGAAAGACCCATTGGGTATCGTGAGGTTGGAGCTCCAGGAACCAGCTGTCAGCGTCGCTTTCGTAAACGTAAACGATCGCTGTGGTTGGCGGAATCAAGGGCCGATCGATTGGAGCAGGGGAAGCGAAATAAACGGATTCGCCTGCAATCAAGTCTACTAAGGCGTTGCGAATCACAATCCTTTTGAGTGTTCCCCTCCTTTTGGGAACTTCCATTTACCTCGCCTCAGGCGCTCGTGGATTCGAGCGCAGGCTGCACCAC
>JAUQPO010000153.1 GCA_030550335.1 Acidobacteriota bacterium | reverse complement strand
CGTAAAGATACGAGCAGCGCAACCAGGACGCTAGTGATGACTACCAGCGCGATCCACTGTGCGTAGCGGCGTAGCAGCCATACATAATGCGCCAGCGGTAGCCCGTAATCGTCCGGGTCGAGGAGCGTCCATTGAACCGTTGGCACAGCCGGTGATGAACCATTCGGCAATTGCTTCTCGCTGCCGAACATTCCTTAATCCCGCGTCAACGTGTCCGCCAGACCAGAATTCCCGAGGCCGTAGTCGCTCCCCAACCCACAGCGCGGTCCACAATGGCCACCGCCCGGCGTTTGCCTTTGCTGTCGGGCACGTAAAGCAAATCATTCGGGAGCAGAACGACGTCAGGCAACTTCCGCTGCAGAACCTGCGCCAGCGGGACTTCGAGTTCTTGAAGCTGACCAGTGGCTGGATCCGGCCTGTAGACATAGGCCACCTTGGCGTGGAACCGTTCGAGACCACCCGCCAGCGCCAGTACCTTCAGAAGTGTGGCCTCCTGGCTACTCCGCACTGGATAGGCCCCAGGATTGCGCACGTTGCCGAGCACGTAAATTCGTCCCGCAGCAGGCACTCGGATCTCCTCACCTCCATACAGTCGCAGGTTCACCTCTGGGTTAGCTTCGTCGATCAACGCCTTGACTGGGATCCGGCGAACTTCCGTCTCCTGGCGCCCACCGCGTCCTGCTGGAAGACTCACCAGGAGGTAGTCGGCGGCTTCCTCCGAGAGTCCGCCTGCCTGGGCCAGCGCGTCCAATAGGGTGACTTTCCCCACTACCTGGAAAGTGACCGGTCGCTGCACAGCGCCCATCACGCTCACCGGACGGCTAGCGTACTGGGCTACGGTGACCTCTACGATAGGCTCCACCAGCAGACCCTTCTGCTTGAGCACTTCAGCGATCCGGCGGCTGATTGCTTCCGGCAACAATCCCGCCACGTAAATGGGCTCGTCAAGCATAGGCAGGCGGATGTAACCGCGCTCGTCGACGCGCACGGTGCGCGTGAGCTCCGGCGCCCGGTAGACAAATATGGCCAACAGATCGTCTGGCCCTGCCGGTTGCACAGGAAGATTGGGGTTCTCAGCCGGCTGCCCCCAAAGAGCGCCCACGACGGCGGCAAGGAGCACAATCTGAAGCGACCGTGTGGCCCATGGCTCGGTGCCAGGCCGATCACCCCTCCGTCGGAAACGAAACATGCGTTCCGCTACTTTGCCCAGCCAATGTGCCGAACGAGACATCCCTGCTTCCCATATCAATCATCCGCCCGGTCCGAGCTGGGATCAACCCCTCAGAACCGAGAGCCCCCAGCGCACCCCAACCCTTGAGTGCTGACTCAGCAACCGGTTTCGTTCAGGTGACGTCGCCCGGATGTATCCCCAGCGCTTTCATTTTTCGATAAAGGTGCCGGCGATCCAGTCCCACCAGTTCCGCCGCGCGGCTGATGTTCCCCCCAGCCTCCCGCAACTTTTGCAGGATGTACTCCCGCTCCGCCGCCCTGCGCACTTCTTGCAAGCTAGTGAAGCGATCCACGGCCAATTCGCCGGGACTCCGGCGCGAGGACCCCGGCGATGGCAGCGGAATGTCCCGGGCGGTGACCCGGGTGCTCGGGTGCATGATCACAATGCGCTCCATCAAGTTACGCAGCTCGCGGACGTTGCCCGGCCAATGATAACTCATTAGCAGCTCGTAAGCGTCCGGCGTGAGTTCCTTTGGCGGGCGGCCGTACGCCTGACTGAAGTAACGGATGAAATGGTCAGCGAGCAAAGGAATGTCCTCCACACGCTCTCGCAGCGGAGGTACGTAGAATGGAATCACGTTCAGGCGGTAGTAGAGGTCCTCCCGGAAGTTCCCTTTCTCGATTTCCTCTTCGAGGTTCTTGTTCGTGGCTGCGATCACCCGGACGTCGACTTTTACAGGCTCACTCGCCCCGATCGGCTCGATGGCTTGCTCGTCGAGCGCTCGCAGGAGCTTGGCCTGTGTCTTCAAGCTCATGTCGCCCACTTCGTCCAGAAACAACGTACCTCCATCGGCGCGCTGGAACTTTCCGATTTTGTCCTCTGTGGCTCCGGTGAAGCTGCCTTTCCGATGCCCGAACAATTCGCTTTCGATCAGTTCCTCGGGAATAGCTGCGCAGTTGACGGCCACGAAGGGTTCCGAAGCGCGCAAGCTCATCGCGTGGATGGCGCGAGCGACCAGTTCCTTGCCCGTACCACTCTCTCCAAAGATCAACACACGGCCATTGGTCGGGGCCATTAGACGCAGTTGCTGGCGCAGGGCCTTGATCGGCACGCTCTCCCCGATGATCTGCAGCTCGGCGGATTGCTGGCTGCGCCACTCCTCAACGACCTGCTCCAGCCGTCGCTGCTTCAGGGCGTTCTTCACCACCACCAACACTTTGTCGATCGTGAGAGGCTTCTCGAGAAAGTCGAAAGCGCCAAGCTTGGTGGCCCGGACAGCCGTTTCGATCGTGCCGTGGCCGGAAATCATGACCACTGCAGGACGGATCGTCGCTGGCAACTGCTGGATGCGGGAAAGCGTTTCCAGCCCGTCGATCCCGGGAAGCCAGATGTCGAGCAACACCAGATCGAACTGTGTTCGCTGGAGTTCCTCCAGGCAGGCTTCCCCGCTCGCCACACTGGCCACGCTGTAGCCCTCATCTTCCAGTACCCCGGCTAGCGATTGCCGAATGGCTGCCTCGTCATCGACGATGAGGATTCGTGGGCGCTTCATGCGAGACTCCTAGCCGCCTGCCACCGTGCTTGAAGACTTGCAGCCGTAGGGATCTCGATCACGAAGCGAGCACCATGGGGAATGTTGTCCTCAACGCGGATGTAGGCATGGTGCTCAGCGAGGATTTGGCCGACGATCGCCAACCCCAGCCCTGTACCCCCCTCCTTACGGGAGAAGTAGGGGAGGAAGAGCTTGTCCCGGTCTTCTGGAGGAACACCAGGGCCCGTATCCGCGACGACGAGTTCGACCAGGTCGGCTCCCAGAGCCCGTGTCACGACTTGTAATTCCTTGCGTGGCGACTGCTCCATCGCTTCGGCAGAGTTGTCGATCAAGTTGACCAGCACCCGGCGGAACTGATCTCGGTCAACGTAGACCAGCGGCAAATCCGGCGCGAGATCTAATTGCACCGCCACATCCCCCAGCCTCCCCGAGAACACTTTCACCGCCTCTTCGACAATGTCGTTGAGCTGCACGAGGCTCGGCTGGGCTGCCGGGAAGCGCGCGAACTGGGCGAACTCATTGACTAGTGTGCGAACAGACTCGACTTCCTGAGTGATCGTGGCGGCGCATTCGCTCAAGATCCGCTGCACATCTTCGCTCGCCACTATCTGTTCCTGGGCTAGACGCTGCACCTGGCGTACGATGCGTTGCGCACAAAGGGTGATGGGCGTCAGGGGGTTCTTCAACTCATGTGCGATCCGTCGCGCGACTTCACGCCAAGCGGCGAGTTTCTGCGCCTGCAAAAGCTCGGTGGTATCTTCGATCAACACTACGAAGCCGGGGCTCGTCCCATCGCCCAATGCGGACACAGTGAGAGCCAGATAGAGCGTCCGGCCATCCCTTTGCAACTCCAACTGGCGACTGGCCACGCCAATGCGACGCGCCCGATTCACCAAGTAACGGAGTTCACGCGATTCCTCAGGCGGGAACAGCTCCTCCCAACGCCGCACTTGGTGGAGCGCACTCTCTGAAAAGATATGGCCGACAGCCCGGTTGGCCATGCGAATCGATCCATCCGCGTCGATCGAGAGCACCCCGATGGGGATGTTCTCCAGGATCGTCTCAATGAAGCGCCGGCGACGCTCCAGCTCGCGCGCATTGGCCTCCAGCTCTTCCGTCATGGCATTGAAGGAACGGACCAGGCTGGCGAGCTCATCGATGGCTTTTACCTGAACGCGGTAACCCAAATTGCCCTTGCGGATCTCGCTGGCAGCTTCGAGCAAGGCCGAAATCGGCGTGCTGATCTGGCGGGCCAGAAACATTGCGATCCACGTGGCGACGAACAGGATAAACAACGCGATCAAGCTCAACAACAGGATGTAAGCTCGCCGGATCGCCTTCCGGTTGGCAGCCAGACGATCGTAATCGCGAACGAATCGTTCGATCTGCTGCTGGCGCTCCGCTAAGTCGACCGGCATGCGGGCGCTCAGGCGCACCTCGCCGAATGGCTCCGCACTCGCCAGCCCCAGGCTTACCGAGACCACAACCTCTCGACTAGGAGACACCTCCCCAGGCTGCCCCGCTCGGCAAAGCAGAACCGGTTCCTCGCCCTTGCGAACCAGCCAGATACGGTCGACGCCATATTGCTCGCACGCACCGGCCCACTGAGTAGGAAATGAGCCGCCACGAAAATAGTTCTGGACATCCGGCGCACTAGCCACCAAGCGTGCCACCGCCTCGGCTTTTTCCCGCAGAGTCCGGTTCCACGACTCGGAAATCTCCACCAAGTGGAGCCGCACATTTGTAGCCGGGCGCGCGAACCACTTGTCCAAATTGCGGTTCAAAACCGACACGCTGAATAGCACCAGAAAAATCACTGGCAAAAAGCTCAGTGCCAGCGCCCCCACCACGAGCTTGACCTTGATGCCGGCTCCCTCGCGGTTCCTCTGCCGCTCTACCCACAGGCGCACCCCGGTCCGGAAAAGCATGAACCCGAGAGTGACCATGAGTAGGAAGATCAACGTGGAGACGGCCCAGAGCAGATAAGTCTCTTGTGGGGTATGGGGGGCGAAGTCGCCGAGGCTGAATGAGCCCTGCAGGATGACCAGGATGGCGCAGATCAAAAAAGCCACCGCCACTAGCCAGCGGATCCGATGCCTGGCCATCCGCCCTGGACCTACGCTACCGATTATACGGCGGGCTCTCTCGCTCGCCCTTGGACTGCTCAGAGCCAGAGGTTTTAGGGTCGCCCTGTGCCGATGTTTTTGCCCGTGAAACAGGCAACCAGCCGCTCTTCAGGCGGCGCTCAAGACTTAGAAGCTATTAGAGCCCATGGTCCGGAACTCGTACTGCTGGATCTGCAGGGCTGCCTTGCCCGGCTCGGTGCGCACGATGCGCCCTCGAGCCACTAGCTTCAGCGGGCAATTGTTGTCCAACCGAACGGGCCAGCTCACCGCAATTTCAGCGCGGCGTCCCGGTTGGACCTCCCGGTCCACCGTGAAGAGAATACCAGAGCTACTGATGTTGATCGTCCGGCCCATGAAAACTTCTTCTGCACGCCGGCCAAAAATCCTGATCTGTGCCGTCCGTTCCAGAGGGAATCGAATTGACCGGCGTCGTTCCACTGGGATGTCTACGGATTCCACCATCTCCTCCTGCTTGCGCCGCATACCGCCCTGACGATACTTAGTGTGCCGCGAGGTGCGTCAAGAGTGCAATAGATCGGGCGTTTCATTTCTGTTTTGTTTTGCTTAGTACGAACGGGCTAGGCTGCTCGGTCCGGCGATTTTAGCCGCAAACTATGCTGAGTGTTTTACTCGCTTTTTCTGTTTCGCTTCCAGAATTTTCTGAAGCCGCTCCCGGTAGGTCGCCTCCTCACCTCGGCCAGTGGGCTCATAAAATCGCGTGCCCGCCAAGCCAGGAGGGAGGCATTCCATCACAGGTAAAGCATCATCGAACTGATGGGCATGTTCATAGCCCACCCCGTAACCTAGCTGCCGCATCAACGACGTAGGCGCATTTCGCAAGTGCAGAGGCACGGGTTCTGCAGGGCGCTCCTGGACCGCTTGCAGGGCCCGGTTTAACGCCTGGTAGGCCGCATCCGACTTTGGAGCCAAAGCCAAGTAAAGGGCGGCCTGTGCCAAAGCCAAGTCCCCCTCCGGAATGCCCAAGAAGTGGGCAGCATGATAAGCTGCCACAGCCTGCTCCAAAGCACGAGGGTCCGCCAGGCCTATATCTTCGACCGCCATCCGGATCAGCCGGCGGGCAATGTAGAGCCGGTCTTCTCCAGCTTCGAGCATGCGCGCCAGCCAATATACCGCTGCATCCGGGTCACTGGAGCGGATCGACTTGTGTAGAGCAGAGATCAAATTGTAGTGCTCTTCACCCGCTTTGTCGTAAAGCAACACCTTGCGTTGCAAGACCGACTCGATCACTTCTCGGGTCAACTCGGACTCGGTGGTGGCGGCTGCCGCGAGCTCCAGGACGTTGTAGGCCACGCGGGCATCCCCGCCCGAATACGCGCCGATCCATTCGAGCAACTCCCGGCTGGCGCGAAGACCCCGCTCACCCAATCCTCGCTCTTTGTCCCTCAAAGCCCGCTCCAGCAAGGTCGCGATCTCCTGTGGTGTCAGGGGACGCAATTGGTAGACCTTAACTCGCGACAGCAGCGCCGAGATTATTTCGAAAGAAGGATTCTCAGTGGTCGCGCCAATCAGGATGATGTCGCCGCGCTCGACGTAGGGCAGAAACGCGTCCTGCTGAGCTTTGTTAAACCGGTGGATTTCGTCAATGAACAAGACGGTGCGCCGTCCCATCCGCCGATTCCTCTCGGCCTCGGCCATCACCGTCTTGACCTCCTTGATGCCGCTCAAGACGGCGCTAAATGGGATGAAATCCGCATCGACGTGCTTGGCCAGCAAATAGGCGAGGGTGGTCTTGCCCACTCCGGGCGGTCCCCAGAAAATCATCGAGCCCAGTTGGCGACGCTCGATTTGGACCCGCAGTGGCATGCCCGGACCGAGCAGATGCTCCTGGCCTACGAACTCTTCCAGCGTCCGGGGTCGCATACGGTCGGCCAGAGGGCTGGCCGCGTTTGCCGTACGAGAATCCGGGGGCGGTGCTGGGGAGAACAAACTCATCGGTGCCTCCTAGGAGCCGGTTACTGGCGGGTGTGCTCCGCCAGGATCTTGGGACCGGAGCGCTGCCGCTGTCGCCAAGCCTCGTACAGAATTACGCCAGCCGCTACGGCGATATTCAAGCTTTCGACCTCGGTGGTGGGGATCGTCAACGGCGTAGCAAATTGCGCCAGCTCGTCACTTACGCCATGGGCTTCGCTCCCCAAGACCAGTACGAATGAGCCCTTCAGGTCCGCACCGTCCAACGGGACACCATCGCGAGGCATGGCCGCAAACATCGGCCAGCTGCGCGCCTTGACCGCCAACTCCAACTCCCCCACTCCAATGCCCACCACCAGCGGGAGTCGAAATACCGATCCTGCCGAGGCTCGGATTGCCTTGGGGTTGTACGGGTCCACCGTGCCCTTTAAGAAGATACACCCACCCGCTCCGAAGGCCTCAGCCACCCGCAGAACCGCACCAGCATTGCCTGGTTCTTGAACGCCGTCCAGCACAATCACCGGAGTCCGGCGAGCGAACAAATCGCCCAGGACCCACATGGGCGGCCGGACCAGGGCCATAACCCCCTGGGGATTCTCGGTGGATGCGATCTTTCGAAAGACGTTATCGGCCACGATCACGAGCGAACCGCCCCGGAGCTCAGGGACCCGCTCCTCCAGCGTCTTCCGGACCGACTGAGCCACCAAAATCGCGCCCAGCTCGCAGCCCGAGCGCAGCGCCTCCGAGACCAACCGGAACCCTTCGGCGACAGCGTAGCCATCGCGCGTCAGCGTACCCCGGCGGATCGCGCGGGCCACCTCTTTGACCATCGGGTTTTGCAGGCTCGTGATCACGGCTAGGACACAGTCCTGAGGGTCCCTTTTTAGCTTAGCTATCGGAGCTGGAGTCCGTGCACTCCAATAACCACGGTTCCCTGCGCACACGGACAACCTAGTCCTAGTGGGAGGCTGGCCCCACGGGGTACCCCGCCAAAGCGAATAGACAACTAACTCTACTCTCGCACCCCCGCGGAAGCAGCAGCCTCAGCGACGAGACGCCCAGGTATATTGAAGGGAAGCATGCGCAAGGCCGTGATCCTCGCTGCAGGCCGGGGCACACGCATGGGGAAGCTCACCGAGCGGGTACCTAAGCCGCTGCTACCCATCCTGGGACGTCCTTTGTTGCTTCACGTGCTGGACCGGTTGCAAGCGGCCGGGATCTCCGAAGTGCTCGTGGTCACTGGTTACGGGGCAACTGCTGTAGAGCGAGCACTCCGCGGCCACCCATTAGTGCCACAGTTCGTGCGCCAAGATCCTATCGACGGTACGGCCCACGCAGCAGCCCTCGCTGAAGAGTTCGTCGGTCAAGAGTCTTTCCTGCTGACCTTCGCGGACATCCTGGCTGA
>JAUQPO010000152.1 GCA_030550335.1 Acidobacteriota bacterium | reverse complement strand
CGACTCGGCAGCTTGTCCGGGACTGATCCACACCGGCGCTTCAATCGCACGACCACCATGCTCAATGCGCAGCACATCGCCGCTCTTCAGTTGGAGCCTTCGTGCAAGTTGCGGCGCGATCAGTACGGCGTTGTCCCAGGTGATCTTCGTGATAGGGTCCGGCAGCTCTTGGAGCCAGCCATTGTTGGCAAACCGGCCGTCGTAAACCGATGGACTGGGGTAAAAGCGGACTTCAAGCCCCGGCTCGCCTGGCACTAGCTGCTCTAACCCCGCCAGGACTTTCTGGGTGTCCACACGGGGTGCTCTCGGAGCCCAGTCAGTTCCGGCGATCCACCCCTCATACAGCGCCCGATGCCAACGCGCTTGCCGCTCCGCTTCGGGCCACTGCTTGTCCCAGAACTGCCGCAACTGCTCATACGGCCTGCGCAATCCGTACCCAGCCAGGAGGCTCAGTACTTCCAACACCGACCGTCCACCAAACAGTGGCTCGAGGACTGGTTGCTGGATGCTGGCGAGCCCGTTGCGCGCACGCACATCGCCCCAACTCTCTAACCAGTGAGCCTCCGGTAAATGCCACCGGCAAGCCCGGGCTGTCTCGTCCACCTCGACCCCGACATGGATCGTGGTGGGAATCTTGGGTAGCCACTCGGCCACGTGGACATTGCCGGGTCCTGTGAAGAGAGGGTTGTTCCCCAAGATGACCAGCGTCTCAACGGCACCAGCAGCGGCTGCCTCTCGTAAGTCTTCCAAGCTCAGCTCATCCCGCCGGACAGGAGACGCTGTGAATTCTACTGTTTGACCATGATTGCCTAGGGCCTCGTTGATCCAATGGACCAGAGCGTGCACGGGCGCAGCTTGTGCCCATCCTGCCAACACTAAGCTTTGTCCTCGGTGCCGAGCCAGATCCCTAGCGATGACCTCGGCCCACTTCCGTACCGTGGGGTCTAACCTTTCACTCCATCGGGCCGGGACTGGTAAGCCCAGCGCTCGCGCCAGCGCCACCGCAAAAGCGGGAATATCTGCAGAGCGCATGGCTAACCGGTGATCCGCCACAGCTCCAGTCGCGGATAACCGACTCTCGATCGCATACAGGCGGCTCATTTGCCCGCTCGCGTCAGGTACCCGGCCATCCGCAAACTCGCGGATTGCGGCTGGCTCGAGAGCTTCGACTCCGAGAAAATCCGCATCCAGGGCCACAATGACCTTGGCGGATCGGAATCGATAGTGAGCCTCCAGCCGCTCTCCAAAAGCCGTCTCACTGCCGCGGTAGACCTGCTCGCGGTCAATTGCCTCGTGGAATACCCACCGGGAGTTTGGGAATCGCTCGCGGATCGCTAGCTCTAAAGCGATACGGGTGGGAGAGGTCCGGTAGCCACTAAGAAACCACAGGCGTTCGCCTCGGCCCTGGTTGGTTTGCGTAAAGTGCTCCCTGGCAAACGCTTCGAACTCGGCCCAACTAGAACTCCGTCCCTGACGGAGAACCGAACGGGAGCGATCCGGATCGTAAAGCGTGAGAATCGCTGCCTGCGCGAACGTCAAAGTGGCTCCGGCGCTCGCTGGGTGTTGAGGGTTGCCCTCGATCTTTACGGGACGGCCGTCGTAGACGGTGACGAGCACGCCATAGCTCGCCCCACCGAGCTCCATTGCTGTGGCGTAATGCAAGGGTTCTCCCGGAATCGCCCCTTCGGCAGCCCGGCTAGCAGGAACGATCCGTTCCGCTGGGCGACGACATGCGGTCAATCCAGCTAGCCCCAGCGATGCGGCCATAAGTTTCAAAAGCGCGCGGCGTGACTGGCTCTCCAGAAGTTCGGTCGCTCCCTCGGGGAATTCTCGCTCTAGCCAGTGCCGGAATTCGGGCGTCCCAGCCAGCTGATCCAAGCTGCGCCAATATTGCTTGCCTGTCCCCTCCATGTCTTTACACTTCACCGGTGACACCCTTTGCAGTCGAGCGGGGGTTGGACCCGCTGCATGGCCATCAATCGCGTCCCCAGTTCCGTTGGGTCCTGGTCGGGTTGCCAACTCATGTTGGTGACCTGGTCTACCGGGCGCAAATACGGTGCAGGATTCCGATGGCAGTCCAAGCACCAGCCCATCGTCATCGGGGCTACCTTTTTGACCACTTCCATTTGGTCGACGCGCCCGTGACACGTGACACACCCCACACCCGCCGCCACGTGAGCTTGATGGTTGAAGTACACGAAATCGGGCAGAACGTGGACCTTGACCCACGGAATTGGTTGTCCGGTGGCATCGCTTTCGCGAACCAATGTCAGGCGGGGACTGTCGACCAGGATCCGCTGGTGACAGTTCATACAAACCTGCGTAGGCGGAAGCGCGGCGAAAGCTGCTCGCTCGACCGAGTAATGACAATACCGACAGTCTATTCCTAGATTTCCAGCATGCGTCTTGTGCGAGTATGCCACCGGCTGTAGCGGCGCGTAACCGGTTTCCAGCGAGGCGGGCCTAGCCCAGTAAGCCACCAAGCCCACAGTCGCCACCAGAGTCAGAGTCGCGGCCACTACTCCGATCCTGAACTTTCGGTCAAAACCCGGTGGAAACGCCCGCGCCATTCTCGCTTATTTCCCCACTCGTCCACTGAAACGGCCCAACATCGGTTCGTTCTTGTCTGACTGCAAACCTT
This sequence comes from Acidobacteriota bacterium, assembly GCA_030550335.1. Lineage (GTDB taxonomy): Bacteria > Acidobacteriota > Terriglobia > Bryobacterales > Bryobacteraceae > JAUQPO01. The sequence continues at coordinate 5,588 of JAUQPO010000152.1, read as the reverse complement.
CTTGTGTCCCGCGACGGGTTCGGTTCATCCAATGCGATGCGAAGATGCTGCGCAAAGTCGCAAAAAAGTTGTTGCGCGCTTTCGGACGCCTTCCTGTCCGCCAGAAACTGATCGTTTTACACAATGGCTACTTCTTCGTCCTGGCGGCGGCGATCTATTGGGCAGTGGTGCCTTGGCTGTCCCAGGAGCTGTCGCGCTTAGAGCTCCAGCACCTCCCGTTGATTGAACAGCTTCGTTGGAGGCTCGCGGTAACACTCGTCTCAGCGTACGTTCTCGCGGTCGCGATCCTGGAAGGGTTTGTTATGCCGTTTTACATCTACCGGCCCCTGCGAGCGATGCTGGTTGCGGATGAGGCTGCCCGGAAGGGCGACACGGAGAACGAACTCGTGAGCGACGAATGGATCCAGCCGGATGAGCTGGGTCAATTGGTGGCCTCGCGGAACGCCACGTTACAAGCGTTACGAGAACGCGAACGGCAGATCTGCTCAGCGCTCGCCCAACTGCAAGCCACCACAGCCGACCTTGAGCGCAAGACGCAGATGCTCGAAGCAGCTCGCCAGAGACTGATCCAGCAAGAACGACTGGCAAGTCTCGGACTTTTGAGCGCCAGCATTGCCCACGAGCTCAATACGCCTCTGGCCGTCCTGCACGGCTCCATCGAGCAGCTTTTGGAATCACCGCAATCGCCGGAAACGCGCGCCCGCTTGGTACGCCTGCTCCGAGCCACTGAGCGGTTGCGATCCATCAGCGAGACCTTGCTAGGGTTTGCGCGAGGAGCACAGCAGCCCTGGCAGCTCGTGCCTTTACGGCAGGTCGTGGAGGCCGCATGGGAACTCGCAGCACTCGATGAAAAAGCACAGGCAGTGCGTTTCCGCAACGATTGCCCACCGGATCTGAACGTTCACGGCAGTCGAGATCGGCTGTGCCAGCTGATGCTGAACCTGCTCGCTAACGCTGTCAGAGTCTCGCCAGTGGGTGGCGAGGTACGTGTCAGCGCCTGGCAGGAGGCCTCAGGACAAATCCACGTGGCGGTCGATGATCAAGGCCCGGGCGTACCCGAAAGCGTTCGGAATGCACTCTTCGAAGGGTTTATCGTATCCAGACTGGATGCGCAGGGAACAGGCTTAGGATTGGCAATCGCTCAAGGGATTGTGGATGAGCATGGGGGTTCGATCCAGGTAACCCATGGCCCAGACGGGGGTGCTCGAATAGTCATTCTGTTGCCTCCTCCGCCCCATCCAGCCGATCAAGGGGTGACAGCATGAGGGCCTCGAGATCCCGCCTCGCAACCAGATCCGTTGGACCATGGGCCTCGCTTCGGGTGGCCGTGCTCGATGATGACCCCGACTTTCTTGCGTACATCACGGACTTGATTTCCAACGAGCCAGGCTTTCAAGCTGTCCCTTTACGAACCCCCGATGAGCTCTACCAGTACTGTGAGCAAGAGCTTCCTCACATCTTGCTCCTGGACCTCAAAATGGGCGCCTATCGCGGCGAAGAACTACTCGCTCGGTTGCGGACTCAGTACCCCGATCTGTGCATCATTGTCGTGACCGGTTACCCTTCGCTCGAAAGTATGCGGGAGAGTTTCCGGCTTCAAGCTTTCGACTACCTGGCTAAGCCGTTCTCGTTAGGAGAGCTGCGGCAAGTCCTCTACCGGGCTGCCCGGAACTTACGGCTGCCTATGCCTGACATGGGCTGGGTCAGGCAGAGGCTAGGCCAGGAATTGCGCCGGCGCCGGCGAGAAAAGAACCTCTCTCTGAAGCACCTTGCTTCACAGTCTGGGGTAAGTATCTCGCAAATCAGCGCGATCGAGCGCGGCACTCACTGGCCTAGCCTGGAAAGTTTGGTTAGCCTCTGCGAGGCGTTGGACGTGCGCCCTTCGGAGATCTTCACTGCCTTGGGTTTGTAAGTCTGACTTCAGCTGTTTGATCTCGCAAGCAGGTCAAAGGCACGTTGGCAGGAGGCCTTTCCTGGTGAGTCGCCCTACTTATCCGTCTGTTGGGTTTGGCTGTCGGCTGGTTGCACGGCAGGGCTAGACTCCTCAGCTCCCGTGGAGTAGTAACGGGCGTAGTAGGTGTACCGGCTGTACAATTCCCTACGTTGGGCCCCGTTGACGATCACGCCGACAACATTGTTCTCGCACAGCGTTTGCAACGCGCGATTTAATGCATCCAGGGTGGTCTGTCCCAAGCGCACGATCAATAGAGTCCCATGCGCGTACGCATTTAGCAGGCTCCCGTCAGCGGCAAATAGCAGAGGTGGCGTATCCATGATGACCCAGGTGAAAGCGTCGGCTGCGGCGTCAATCAATTGTTTGGCTCGCGGGAGGTTGAGCAACTCAAGCGGGTTGATCACTGGCCGGCCCGCAGGCAGAACGTACAGGTTCGATCCTTTAGCTCGCCACAAAATTTGTTCCAATTCCGCCTGCCCTTGCAGGTAGTCCGCTAGTCCGGGAGCCCGCGGAATGCCAAAAAGGTCGTGAAGCACCGGGCGCCGCAAGTCAAAGTCCGCGAGCAGGACGACTTGACCGGCCAGTTGGGCCTCGGCGATGGCCAGGTTCGATGCGGTGAAGGACTTCCCCTCGGCTGGCGATGGAGATGTCACCACGAGCGAACGGAGTGGCTGCTGCTTCTGAATATGGTTCAGCCGCGTACGGAGCGATCGGAACTCCTCGTACGGTGCGTCGGTCGAGAGCTCTCCGGTCAGAGTCATCAAATGCGACCCTGGGCCTGGCCGGAAGTCGAATTCTTTGACGCTCCCTTCCAGCTCTTCCAGGCGAATGCGTAGCGGGGCGGGCTCACTGGGGGCGATGATTAACGGCGACGTGCCAGTGGTTGAGGAGGCATTTCCCGCCGGTTGTGCCCCGAGCATCCCGGCCTTGCGCAACGCTTCATGAACTCGGCTCATTCGTAGCTCCCCTCGTTCTCAGGTCCGCGTCGCGTAGTGGTAGTAAACCGCCGCCAGCATGACAGCTACGGAGATACCACACGCAGTGCTCCAAGCCAGCCAACGCAAACGTCGCTGGCGCTGGACGACTTCGTCGCTTTCGATCAAGGGCAAGGAGCCCAAGATCGGCAATTGTGTCAGTGCCTTGACTTCTCGCACCGACTTTAAGGAATCGTCCCGCAGTTCACGCACCACAACCAGGCCTACCCCCAAGCTGAAGCCCGCTCCCACACCCACTAAAATGATGAGCCAACGTATAGGCCTGGCCGGGCGCTCGGGCAAACTCGCTGGGTCCAACAGCTCTAGCTTTTCCCCTTGCCGCCGGCTCTCCAAGTCCGTCACCATCTCCGACTGGGCCATCTTACGGTTCAACTCGTCGTAGCGCTGGCTGGCTAGCTGGTAGTCTCGGAGCAAGGCAGCGTACTCTTGCTCGCCCACAGGTGCCGTTTCCAACTGCTTCTGAATCTCGCGGATACGCTGGTTTACCCGATCAATCTCGGCAAGGTTCTGCTTCACCTGGAGGTTCGCAGCGTCGACCTGGATTTGCAGGTTCCGGATTTCCATCTGCAGCTTGTCAATCTCGGCCCGCGCAGCGGCCGGCAGCTCCTCCTCTGCTACCTCTGGCGTCTGCTGCTGGCGAGCCGCACGTCGAGCGTCCAGCTGCCGCCGCACCGCCTCCACCATCGCTCGAGCCCGTACCACATCGGGGTGGCTCGGCGTGTAGACCTGGAGCAAGGCTAGGAGACTCTTCTCCCCGGCTTCCAACTGCCGCTCCAGTGCTTGGATTTCTGGATCTACCTCAGCAGCGCGACCCCCACCCGCTGCGGAGCGCTTGATCTCACTAATCCGATCTTCGAGAACGCGTATGCGGGATTGGAGGACCAGTTTTTCCTGTTCCAGACGGCTGATCTCCCCATTGAGAGTCGCCACGCGGGTCTCCATAGCTGCCAGACGTTGTACGTTCGCCGACCACTGGTCCGGAAGCCGCCCCGCGTGACGGACCCTGAACTCCGTTAGCTTCCGCTGGACTTCGTCGAGATCGCGCTTGGCCGCTTCCCATTGGTCCCGAAGGAACTGGGCGGTCATGACCGACTCGGCCGAGCGCTCGCGCGTACTCATACTGATAAAGCGCGCAGCCAGTTCTTCAGTGACTCGCTGAGCCAGGTGTCGGTTCTCATATGCGAAGCTGATTTCCACAGCGGTCAGAGATTGCCCCCGGCGCGAGCGGATCAAGCGGGGCTCGGAAATATGAATGCTCGCTCGCATCTTATCGATGACATCTTCGATCGGCATCTTTCGGCGCTCGCGCGGATACAGGCCGTAAGTTTCGATCAGGTTGCGTAGCACCCCCCGACTGAGAATCGCCTGTGCCAGGCTATCCAAGCGCTCAGCCGTGTCGCGCTGCACGGCCACCTCGGGGACGTAAGCGGCCGGCACACGCGGTGGGACCACGCGAATGACCGCCCTCGATATGTATGTATCCGGCCACAGGAACGCCACCACCACCGCAATCACCAGCCCAGCCAGCGTCGGCCCTGCCAGCCAAGATTTATTGCGGGCCGCAATCTCCAGCAAATCCTCCACGCTCAGTGGGCGTCGCCACAAACCCGCACGAGTCGGTACCGCCCCTGTCGGCTGCGGAAACTGTGTCTGCTCCGGCATCGAACTCCCCTCTGGCCTATCGCCGGGCCGTCCTGCTCACGGCACGATAATGTAGTCTCCGTTTTGCAAGTAGATGTTCTGTTCCAGCCGCTTGCCTTTGACGACCTCGTCGTAGTTAAACCTCAACCGCTGGTTACCCCGCAGAATGACAATCTTGTTCCGTTTGGCCCATGGTTGGAAGCCACCAGCTTCACTGAGGGCTTCCAGCACCGTGATGGGAACGACCAAAGGAAAGGCCCCCGTGCGGTTGACCTTGCCCATGATGTAATACTTTTTGCTCCGCACGGCCAACACTTGGACTAGCACCTCGGGGTTGTTGATAAATTCAGACAAGCGCTGGGTGATCTCTTGATCCAATTCGGCTGGGGTACGCCCTCCGGCGGTGACCTCACCGATCAAGGGCAAGCTGATCTTCCCGTCCGGCCGAACCACTACCGATCCTGACAGTTCGGGTTCCCGCCACACGCGGATGAGAAGCACATCCTCCGGGCCGATTTGATACGTCTTGGGGTCCACCGGGGCCGCAGGCGTGCTCTCGTCAACCTGGCGCAACTCCCCCTGGCCTGGCTGTTGAACACTAGCCGGGGGCTGAGCGCGCGACGAAGCCTGGGGACCAGCCTCCAATGAGCTGGCGAGGAGCGCGAGGCTTATGATGAGCGGGTAAGCCTTGCGGACTTGAAGACCCTTCCGCGGCGCTGCTGCTACTGAGTCCCGAGATGCCACGATGTAACTTATCATTCTCAATTCTACGATCCCCCTTCGCCTTTCCGTCAGGGGGGCGATGCCCACACTTAATGGTTAAGTGGCGACAGCTCAATGCCTTCTCCCCGTCCCACCGGAGTACTAGGACCCCTCTCCAGCCCCCCGACCACACCCAACCGCCGCAAATGGACGTAGACTCGGGACACTGGCAGCCCCACCACGTTGAAATAGCAGCCGTCGATCCTGTGCACAAACCGCGACGCCAAGCCTTGGAT
>JAUQPO010000005.1 GCA_030550335.1 Acidobacteriota bacterium | reverse complement strand
CCTTACAACCTTTCGGTTCCGGGCGACGTGGCCAACATTGGTGCTGACCGCCCCGGTTGGAATTACGCGCGCCCTCATCTGATTGGCAACCCACGAGTTGCAGAGCCCACCGTGGAACGGTTTTTCAATGCTGAAGCTTTCGCTGTTCCTCGGGTTGAGTACGGGAACTTTGGCCGCAAGGTGTTGTCTAGCGATCGGGTGTTCAATTTGGACCTGGCGCTGGTGCGGCAGATCGCTCTGAGCCGAGAACGGCGAAAGCTCGAGCTCCGCCTGGAGGCCTTCAACGCCACGAACCATATTGATTGGGCTCCTCCAGGCACGGTGATCGGCACTCCTGCTGCTGGCCGCATCACGGCCGTAGCGCACTCGCCTCGCGTGCTACAGCTAGGTATGCGGCTGACCTACTAGAGCTGCGACCGGTTCGCAGGTCCGCCAGGGTCCACGCCGTGAGTGAAGCCCCCGCCACCGACGCCCCTGCTTTTTCAGGCAGTTGCCAGCCCTCGATGGGACCACCCTGTCGGGTGAACCTGTGTCAATAAAACTCGCGCCTCGGGTACTAACAAAAGTGCACCACTTCGGGAGGTCGAGAATGGGTCTGTTTTCGGTGATCCGAAGACTGAATGTTGTCCTGTGCGTCTTCATGCTACCCATCGTCAGTTGGGCGCAGACGAGCACCGGGGTTATTACTGGGCGCGTTTTGGACCCTCAAGAAGCTGCTGTAGTGGGAGCTGAGGTCACCCTCATTCAAGAAACCACGGGAGTTCGGCAGAGCACAGTCACACAATCCACGGGCGACTTTGTATTTCCCTCGGTGATGCCCGGGCGCTACACCTTGCAAGTCCGTGCCGAAGGCTTCAAAGAGCACACCCAGACCGGGCTCATCCTTACGGCTTCGGAACGCTTGTCCGTCGGCACAATCCGCCTGCAGATCGGGAATGTCACCGAGACCGTGACGGTGACCGCGGAAGCGCCGGCGATACAGCTGGCCAGCCAGGAACGCTCAGCAGTGCTGGACGATCGGCAAATCGCTCTGCTGTCGACTCCGGGACGCGATTATTTCAATATGCTCAAACTGCTGCCGGGCGTTGCCTACCCGGATGGTCAGGGAGCTCAAACCTTAGGCACCAGCAGCCCCCCAGTGATTCACGGCATTCGCACCGACTACATCGCCATTAACCTTGACGGTGTCGTGGCGAATAACCGGGGCTTGGGAACCACCGAGAACATGGTGAACCTGGATGCGGTGGCCGAGGTAAAGGTGTTGATGGGGAATTACCAGGCGGAGTACGGCAAGAATGCTGGCGCCATTATCAACGTAGTGACCAAGAGCGGGACTCGGGAGTTCCACGGTGCAGCCTATTGGTACAAGCGCCACGAGATGTTTAACGCCAATGGCTTTTTTAACAACTTGAACGGGTTGCCGAAGTCCCGATATCGCTACGCTACCGTAGGGTACAACCTCGGAGGTCCGGTCTTCTGGCCAGGAAAGTTCAATACGAATCGGGACAAGGTTTTCTTCTTTTTCTCCCAGGAGATCCAGCCCAACAAGACTCCCGGTGGGCCCAACTACTTCACAGTGCCCACCGAGCTGGAGCGCAAAGGCGATTTCTCCCAGTCTGTTGAGCCAAATGGAGCGTTGATCGTAGTGAAGGATCCCCTCGCTGGAGCCAAGCCTTTCCCCGGTAACGTGATTCCCAGTAGCCGGATCAATCCCGACATGCAAAGGCTGCTCAATGTATTCCCGCTTCCAAACTTCTTCGACCGGACGATCTCCAAGGGCAACTACAATCTGGTCCTCAGCGACTGGGTAGACCGGCCTGTTCACCAGGAACTGCTACGGCTGGATGTGAATCCTTCGGAGAAATGGCGGGTGTTTTTCCGCGGGATGTACATGCGAGTCAAGCAGGACGGCCGTGCTGTGACGGCCAACAGCAACACGTGGGGAATCAAGCAGACTTATGAGACCACCAACCCGAACCTCGGCTTAAACGTCACCTGGTTCCCCTCGCCACGGTGGGTGAACGAGCTTGCACTGGGCCAATCCCGTTGGACGGAGATCCAGAACATCCGGCCTGAGGAGCTGGCCCGGTTGCAGCGGGACAAATTAGGCATCGGCCTGGGGCAGTTCAATCCCAGGAACAACCCGCTGAACTTGATTCCCGCAGCGAGTTTTGGCGGGGTCACCAATGCCGCCAGCATCGGTTACGATGGCCGTTTCCCGATGGACAACTTTGTCAACGCTGCCAGTGTAGCGGACAATGTGACCCGAGTTTGGGGTGCTCATACGGTCAAGCTCGGTGTCTACTACGAGTACGCCCAGTACTTGCAGCGGCACCATGGCTCCAATTTCGCTGGCAGCTTCAACTTCGGTCGCACTTCGAACAACCCCTTTGACACCAATCACCCATACGCCAACGCTCTGCTAGGGTACTTCCAGAGCTACACCGAGGTGAACGCACGGGTGGACTACCATCCCGTCAACCACGTGTTGGAGTGGTTCGTGCAGGACAACTGGAAGGTCAACCGTAAGCTCACGCTGGATTACGGGGTACGGTTCACCTACGACATCCCGCAATACTTGAAGTACGACGTGGGTGGGAATTTCGATGCTGCACGGTATAATCGGGCGGCCATGCCTTTGATGTACGTTCCCGCGAAAGATTCCAAGGGCAAGCGCGTAGCTAAAGATCCGATCACGGGCCAGTTGTACCCGGAGGTTTACATCGGCTACTTTGTGCCCAACTCCGGTGACCCCTTCATTGGCACCATCAAAGCGGGAACGCCAGGTTATCCCCGGGGCTTCGTCGAGAGCAACGGTGTATTGGCTGCGCCCCGCTTCGGGTTTGCATGGGATCCGATTGGGGATGGCAAAACAGCCATCCGCGCCGGCGCGGGCGTGTACTACAACGCCCGGCCGCGCTCCGGCCAAATGGGCGATATGGCTTTCAACCCGCCGGTACAATACACCACGGTCCAGTTCTACGGCAATGTGGAGACGTTCCTACAGGCAACCGGCTTAATGTCGCCGCTGAGCTTCACCCGGGTTCTGGAACGGAATCCGAAGATGTTGACGATCTATCAGATGAGCTTCGGAATCCAGCGGCAGGTAGGGTTCAACACCGTGGTCGACGTGGCGTACGCCGGTAATTTGGGTCGCCATCTCGGTCAAACCCGGAACCTGAACACGGTTCCTCCAGGCAGCCGCTTCCTGCCAGAAAACATCGATTGGACCACCAAAAAGCCTTTGCCCGACAACTTCTTCAGGCCTTATTACGGCTACGCATCGCTCCCCTACTTGGAGTTCGCTGGAACGTCTAGTTACCATTCGCTCCAGGTACAGGCGAAGCGACGTTTCTCTCACGGTCTGCAGTACAGCGTGGCCTGGACTTGGTCCAAGGCGATGAATTATGGGGATAGCTACAACAGTGGCGTTGCCAGTTACTACGGGCTGCGGTTCTGGAACTATGGGCCCGCTGGCTACGACCGCACGCACACCCTTGTCGGCAACTGGGTGTGGGAGATCCCCAAGTTGAGCCACAGGGTCAACAACCCCTTGGTCCGCTGGATCTGCGACGACTGGCAAATGTCCGGGATCTTCGCCTTCGTCAGCGGCGCCCCAGAGGGTGTGAGCTTGAGCCTCGCTGACGGTGCGGATATCACTGGCGGAGGCGATGGGACGAGCGTTGTGATGACTGGCAAAGCCATCCTGCCGAAGAATCAGCGCACCTTCTACCGGTTCTTCGACACCAGTGTCTTCCAGCGTCCGCCCGTAGGAAGCCCGGGCAGTGGCGCCGCTGCTACCCGTTATGCCTTCCGGGGGCCGGGGACGAACAACTGGGACTTAACATTCATCAAGACGGTCCCGGTGAAGGAACGAGCACGCTTGCAGTTCCGGTGGGAGATGTACAACGCGTTCAATCACACCCAGTTCAGCGGCGTCGACACGACTGCCCGCTTCGATGCGGCAGGCAATCAAATCAATACCCGATTCGGCCAGCTCACCAGCGCCAGAAGCCCACGAGTGCAGCAGTTGGCTCTCAGGATTAGCTTTTGAGCAGAAAGCAGGGCGAGGTTGTCCGGGTGGTGAGCCTGCGCATGCTCATCACCCGGACGCTCTTTCAGTTCAACCACCGGAGGCGGGACTTTCCGAGTGCACTCAATCAATTGTGGCGTGCGGTGTGCGGGGCGTACCGGGCTAAGGGCGCGAGGTCGATGCGTAAGCCAGTAGAAATGCAGCGCTCAGTGTGCCCACGGGCGAGCCAGGTCAATGGAAACCGGATCAACACCGAGGCGAAAGCGCATCTGGCATGCGTTGCTACCGTCGTGTGGCGACAGCGCGAATCGGATCCGCACAGGTTCTCATCGCTGGCGCTAGCCACGTGGGGAAGTAGATCTGTGTTTCGAGGCACAACAGCAACACGGTTGGCCGACGTAGCCATGAACGTTGGGCCGGGCGCTGAAAGCGGTAGCTCGGTGCTTACCACCTCCGGGTTTTATCCCGCAGGGCATCGAACGGTCCGGCTTCCGCGGTCTGTTCCGGGCAAGACGGATAGTTCAGAGTAGCGCAGCTTAGTGGAGCGGTGGAAAGCCCGTTGGTAGCCTCACTGCTAAGCCCCTCTTCGCTCGGGGATCGGCTCGGAGCGGTTCTGGGTAATGCGGTTGTTCCTGGCCGGAGGTTGCTTCACTAGGGGCATGGGCGGGTTAAGGGCAACGCCAGGCAGCGCACGGGCAAGACCCTTCGACGCCGGGGGATGAAAGGAACGCCCTCCCAGGCGTGAGACGAGCGCTCTTTAGGGAGTGGAAATGCGGTGATGGGCTCGGATTTCGGAGCACGTCGCTACCAGCTACACGCCAGTAAGTCTCGCTTTCGATGTAACGGCCGCCGTCCTCGCTGGCTGCAGATTTCTCGATCGGCGTTCAATGTGATTCTGATGTGGAGGCATGGGCGATGATGACCAGGGTAAAGTACGCGGCTCTGATCACGGTCGTGCAGTTTTGTGTTGCTTTCCCGGAGCTCGCATTTGAGCTCCGCAGTCCTGACCAGCGCATCCGGTTCGTCTTCCAAGTGGAGCAGGCAGGTTGCTTCTACGAAGTGTTTTCTGGGGATCAGCCGGTCATTCTACGATCCCCAGTGAACATGGTTGTCGACGGCGTGAATCTGGGCAAGGGAACCCGCATCGTCGACACCGAGGCTTACGAAGTGGATGAGACCTACCCGTGGCTCGGCCACCACGCTTTGGCAGTCAACCGTGCCAAGGGCGCCCGACTCAAGCTGCTGCACTCGAGTTCCAACACCGCGTATACATTCGAAGTGCGGGCTTATAACGACGGCGTTGCGTTCCGGTACGTTGTGCCAGGCGAGGGCATGCGGGTGCCGGATGAGGAAGTGGCCTTCCGGTTGCCACCTGGTAGCACTGTCTGGTTCCACGATTTCCACGGGCACTATGAGGGTACCCATAACCGCTATGGACTTCGCGCAGTCCTGCCCGGAATGTGGGCTGCTCCCCCGCTTACGGTCCAACTTCCAGGACGGTCAGGCTACGCTTCCATTTCCGAAGGGGGCTTGCGGGGTTACAGCGGGATGGGTTTACAGGCGGACGGCAACGGAGGCTTCTACCTACGCCTGGGTCATGCAGTCCCCGCCTCTTACCCTTTCCGGCTACGCTACGCCGACGATGTGGAGCGGCTCTCCAGGCCGGCTTCAGTACACGGCCCTATTCGAACTCCATGGCGAGTGATCATCGTGGCGCGAGACCTGAACGAGCTTGTGAATTCGGACTTGGTGCACAACGTCGCTGATCCTCCCGACCCAAAGCTGTTCCCCGAGGGGCCTAGAACGGAATGGATCCGGCCTGGTCGCGCAGTGTGGGCGTACTTGGACGGTGGCGACCCGACACCAGAAGGTCAGAAAGAGTTCGCCCGCTTGGCGGCGCAGTTAGGTTTCGAGTACAACGTCCTCGAAGGTTACTGGGCCCGCTGGAGTGAGGAGCAACTTCGAGACGTCGTAGAGTATTCCCGCAAGCTCGGCGTGCGGATCATCTTGTGGAAACACAGCCGCGAGCTGCGCGATCCGCAGCAACGCGAGGCCTTCTTTGACATGTGCCAACGAGTGGGAGTAGCTGGGGCCAAGGTGGACTTCTTCGATCACGAACATCGCGAGGTGATCGATCGCTACGAAGCCATTCTCGAAGCCGCTGCCCGGAGGAAACTCATCATCGACTTTCACGGAGCAAACAAACCGACTGGGCTCGAGCGGACCTACCCCAATCTGCTGGGGATCGAAGCGATCCGCGGGATGGAGAGCCGTCCCCCTTGGGCTCAGCACAACGTGACCCTCCCGTTTACCAGGCTAATCGTCGGTATGGCCGACTACACGCCTACGATCTTCAGCCGAAGACGAGGGGAGACTACCTGGGCCCATCAGATTGCGAACGCGGTGATCCTGCAAGCGCCACTACTCGTTTATGCAGCCCACCCTGCGCACTTGCTGGCTAACCCCGCCGTGGACGTTATCAAGAGCATTCCCAGTGTATGGGACGAGACGCGCGTGCTACCCTTCTCGGAAATCGGCGAAGTTGCTGGGTTTGCTCGGCGCAAAGGGCAGACTTGGTTCGTAGCTATCACCAACGGTGTGTATCCGAGGACGGTTAGGGTGGAGCTCGATTTTCTGGGAGAAGCCCGCGTGTCCTGGCTGGCAACAGTGGTCCGGGAAGGCACTACACCGGATTCACTCAAGATCGAATCGTTGACAGTGCGGTCCTCCGATGTTCTAGATGTGTGTATGCCTTCAGGCGGGGGGTTCATCGCCCGGATCGCGCGCTCTGTATCCGGCCGATAGCCAGCATAAACGGGCTCTAGGCCGGAGCGGGAAAAACGCCCGGTTGGGAAAGCGTAGACCGGGATGCAGACAGGCAAGCAATCCGCGAACAAAGCTCCTGGATTACGCTTTCAGCGCTGGCTGAGCCGAGCTTGGTCTCAGGTTCTTCTTTTATGTGCTCCAGCTTCGCACGGTATGGTCCACCGGACCGGTACGGTCCGTCGGAAGGATTGCTGGCGTTAGGAAGCAACTTTTGGAAGCGCAACGCCCACTGTTGCGGTTGACCTAAGCAGGTCACTCAGTCGCTGGAACCTTCCTAACGCAGTCTGTCACAAGGATCCCTCTACCTTGTCCCAGGCACAATTCCTCGCCTGGGGAGAAGTTGGCGGTTTTCTGGCAAATGGGCTCGACACGGCTCGGACCCGAAGCCTGTTCGCGCATGGTCCTCTCCGCGATGCTGAAACGCGCTGTGCCCCACAGAGTGCGGCGTCAAATGGTGGGAAACCGGTGTGCGAGTTGAAAAGATCCCCACTTGCGGACGACCGGAGCGGAACGCCAATTCGCGCTAGCACCTCCGGCTACTGGTCTTGAATGATCAACGGGCCCCGGGTTCCGTAAGTTCGGGTCGAGTTTCAGGGCTTGGGGACGGGTATCATTGGGGCCAAAGCAGCCGGTACCGGAATGAGAAGTTAGGCTGGAACTTTTCCGCCATCGAATCCCGGGGCTTCACTTCAGAGCCCTCTGGTTTTTGGAGACTTGCGGCTCTTGCCGTCGGCTGCAGAGGAGTCCTCGTTTCGATTAACCCTTTCATCCGGAGCGGTTGGTTTCAGCCTCGCTCGACTGGGTTTCGCAGCACGCCCACCCCTTCTAGCTCCACTTCAACAACATCACCGGGTTTGATCGACCCGGTCTGGCCGGGCGTGCCGGTGAAGACGAGGTCTCCGGGCATGAGCGTGACGTACTGGCTGATCCAGCTCAGGATCGTAGGTGGGTCAAAGATAAGGTCTCCGGTGGATTGCTCTTGGACCACCTGGCCATTGAGCCGGGTACGGAGCATCAGCTTCCGATAGTCCAGCCCGCGGACAATGCACGGACCCACTGGGCCGAAGGTGTCACAGCCCTTAGCTCGCCACCACTGCAGGTCCCTATCGGGGCCGTTCTGCCACTCCCGCTCACTAACGTCATTCCCGCAGGTGACTCCGAAGATCGCTTCCGCCGCTTCGTCCAACGAAGCTCTCTTGAGCCGCTTACCCAAGACAATCACCATCTCGCCCTCGTAGTGCACGTTGTGGGCGTCCGGGGGGATGAGGATCGGGTCGCCTGGATGTTGTAAAGAGGTCACAGGCTTGTAAAAAATTTCCGGTCGTTTTGGCACGGGGCGCCCGGCGAGGTGGCTCCGGTAGTTGAGCCCGACGGCCAGCACCTTTTGTGGCTGGCATGGGCAAAGGAGCTTAGTTTCCCGGAGCTTGAGTGGGGATGACGAGCGTTTGTACTGGCCGAAAAGGTCTCCGGAGATCGGGTAGACGAGATCGCCTTCGAGAATTCCATAGGAGACGTTGGAGCCGTGCTGGAAGCGGACGTAGCGGGTGACTTTTTCTTCTTCCCGGGTAGCAGCAGCCAGGCTAGTAGTGGCCAGCAGGAGCCAGTGTCGACGGGAGAGCTTCATGCTAACGATGGTAGCGGAAAGTAGGGGCGGGGGGTTTGGCATCTCGCGTGCACCCGTCGTTGGCGGGTAATTCAAGAGGCCGCTGAGAGAAGCACGCGACAGGAAGCCAAGGTGGCGCTGTGGAAAGAGGTGACAGGGCGGGCAGAAAAACTTTTCGCGGACCCCTCCCTGGGTGTGGTCATAGGCAAGGACCAGGAGATCTTAGGAGCTTCTCTCCCGCAGCCGCAAGCGAGGGGAGGCCAGCTCACCCCCGCCTGATCGTGGGCTGGACTCCCCTATTTTTTCGAGCGTGGATGCAGCGTGACACCAACCGCTTCCTGATCAGCGGAGTTCTGCGTGCACAGGCAGCCCACCAGATCGTTTGAATCGAGGGCAGACATCATGAGAGTCCCCAGCAGAGTCGTGATGGCAACGGGTGTGATGTTTATTCTCAGCACTGGTTGCGCCACCAAGCAGTTCGTGCGGAAGCGCGTAGACCCACTGGCGCAACGTGTGGAACAAACCGAGAAGAAAAACCAGGAACAAGATGCGCAGCTGGAGGAATTGCAGCGTTCCGTGTCCGCGGCCGACGAGCGGGCTCGTGGAGCCGACAGCAAGGCCGTTGAAGCTGCCTCGCTGGCGCGCGACGCTCAATCGGCGGCCCAGAAAGCCCAGCTGACAGCCAATGACGCTACTGCTGCCGCAGGGCGAGTTACGCAGCGGGTCCAGGCGGTTGAGGAGCGTCTTCAGACCATCAACCGGTATCAGTTGGCTGCTTCCCAAACCGTACTGTTTGCATTTAATAGCAGTCGGCTTGAGCCGGAGGGCCAAGCATTGCTCGATCAGCTAGCTGGCCAGATCCCGTCTGGGGCTCCCTACGTGATTGAGGTCCAGGGTTTCACGGACAGTACTGGCCCTTCTACCTACAACGTGGCGCTCAGCCAGCGGAGAGCTGAGGCGGTCGCCCGTTACCTAGTGGTCAAGCATGGAGTTCCGGTACGGGCGATTCATATCCTCGGGGTGGGGAGCGAGTCGCCGGTAGCCGAAAATCGCACCCGTGAAGGACGGAAGCTCAACCGCCGAGTAGAAGTTCGGCTGTTTGTGAGCACTGAAGCCACCCTGGCACGCCAGTAACTGGCACAGTCATACCCTTTCCTCACCTCTGAACTTGCTGCCCCGGTCGTTCGAAGCGACCGGGGTCTATTTTAGGGACGCCCACAGGTCTCGTGCTAGTAGGTCGGCTCGCTGCGCGAGGTTCCGCGAAGCGATCGGATCGTTATCGCGCATCCGTGCTGCCTGGTTGGCCAGTGCGCGGACTTGGGCCACTACCCGTTGCTGCTCCGCATTGAGCCGACGATGCGAAAGCGCTTGCAACAAATCGCGGACACGACCCAGGTACAGGTCAATCTCCTGATGGTACGCACGCAGAGTGGCCGCGTCCAGCAACTGACGCAAGCGAGGGACCTCGACAGGAGGGCGAGTGGCTGGTGGCTGCGCTGGTGGCGGGAGCGGTAACACAGGTGGCGGTGCTTGGGGCGGCGGTGGAAAAGTTGGTAGCGACGCGAGCCAGTCGGGCAAGCTCGGTACCTCGCTCCTGAGTGGCTCCAGTTCGGGAGGAGCGGGAACCTCTGGCGGAGGGCTCGGCGGCCGAGAGAGGGTCTCCACCGCAAATGGCCGCGCAGACGCCACCGGAGGCGGCGGTGTGGAAGTTTTACGGGGACGCAACCCCCCGCAGCCACTGTGACTGGAGGCTACGGCGGCGACAATCGCAGCTGTGGCAAGAGCTTT
Source organism: Acidobacteriota bacterium (assembly GCA_030550335.1). GTDB lineage: Bacteria > Acidobacteriota > Terriglobia > Bryobacterales > Bryobacteraceae > JAUQPO01. Next base: position 22,316 of record JAUQPO010000005.1, on the reverse strand, counting down.
ACGCACTGGTCTTGCGTCCTTTGGCCCGCCTGTGCGCAGCCGCTGGCTCCCACTCCACGTCGGCGGACGGTCCGGTCCTCAGTTCTGATCCGGCCGCGGGGAACCGCAGTTCAAATGTAGTCCCCCGTCCAACCTCGGTCCGGAATGTGATCTCTCCACTATGCAGTTGTACCACGCGGTAAGCTAACGCTAGTCCCACGCCCGTTCCCCGCGGTTTAGTCGTGAAGTACAGGTTGAAGATCTTGTCCTGGATCTCCTGCGGAATGCCTTGGCCCTGATCGATAACTCGGACCACCTGCTCGTCCTTCTCCGTCTTCAGCTCCACAGTGAGCTCTCCTCCACGAGGCATGGCCTCAATGCCGTTGGTCACGACATTAAGCAAAGCCTGGTGGAGCAGGTCACGGTCGCCGTGGATCATCGCCGGTTCGGAGGCTGGAAGAAATCGCACCTTCACTCCGTGCTTTTCTGCCTCGGGTTGCACCAGCGACACCAGCTCCCTTGCAAGCGCGTTGAGATCGACAGGACCGATCTTTAACTCGACCGGCTTGGTGAAGTCTAGGAACGTTTTGACGACACGGTCTAGTCGGGCGACCTCGCGCTGGATGATCTCCAATTCTTGATTCACCGTAGCCTGGCCGGCGAGCTTCATCTTGAGGATTTCGACGTACAGGGCAATAGCATTCAAGGGATTTTTGATCTCGTGTGCGACACCGCTGGTCAAACGGCTGATGGCGGCAAGACGTGTGGAGATCTGCAGCTGGGTTTCGAGTCGTTTTTGCGATTCCACGTCGCGCAGCGTCACAACCACGCCCTGTAACCGCCTCGTTTGGGGGCGGTGAATCGGTTCCAACGAAGCCAGCACCGCGACGGATTCTGCCTCGTGGCGCTGAAGGCTAATGAGACGATCTCGAAACCCTCGACCGAGGTCCAGGCCCCCTTGAATGGCCTGCCCCAAAGGGGTGGATGGCGGGAAGATCTCATGCAAGTGGCGCCCGATCAACTCCCAGCGCGGTTTGCCCAGCAATCGTTCCACGGGGGCTGAGGCCAGGACGAGCCGCAAGTCCGGACCGAACATGAGCACTCCAGCCTCCACGCTGCGGAGCAAGTGTTCCACGCTACCGCTCAGCTGGAGGGCGCTGCGCAGCTCGGCTCCTAGTAAGCTCAGCTTGGACCGGACCACGGCCACCTCGGCAGATTCACCCCGGTCTTCAGGGGACACGGCGTCGTACTCTCCACTACGAATCAGGTCAATCGCGTGCGCCAGGCGATCGAATGCCCGCACAATCAGATTGGAGAATAAGAACGCCACAGCCAGCGCTACCACCAGCGTGCCCGCCGACGTAGCCGCAAGCCCGCGGATTTGCGGCATGAGCTCGTTGCGCAGGAGGACCGAAGAGATGATGACGCGGATCACATATAACGGTCGTGGGTACCCAGGGACACCTAATGGCACCGTGACTGCGTATTCTCTGCGCTGGGTGAGCACTTCCCATAGCCGGTCCATCAATGGGCGGTGGTTCCACGACCCGAAGTCCACAAACTTCCGTTCGTCATACCGTATCGGGCCCTGGATCGAGGACAGTAGAACCCGGTCGTACTCGTCGCATACCTGGATTTCCAACGTGACCGGAGAGCTGGCCATCAGCTTTTCAAGAAGTGCGGGTAACGACGGGTCCGTGCGTAGGTAACGTGTCCACAGGGCGCGGCTTTCCTGCAAGGTAGTCGGCGGAGGCTGGGCACGCAGGATCTCCTGGTTCAGCCGATCGACCAGGAGCATCCGAACTTGCATCGCAATCGCTTGAGACCTTTGTTCGGCCTGGGCGAAGGCTGCCCGCGCGGCCACACGCAGGGCGATGACGGATTGGGCCAGCACCAGGCTTGTGATGACCACTAGAATCGACAACCGCAGGCGAGTGCGGAGCGAGATCCGCCACAGCGCCGGCCAGAGTCTTCGTATCAAGCGACTCGTACGCCCGGGCCGGCGCGGCTCTGGCGTCGGATCTGCAGAATGTTGGGCTGCAGGCTCATCCACCATCTTGGCTGTATTGCTTCAATTTGTTGAACAGCGTCTTGAGGCTGATGCCCAGCATCTCGGCCGCGCGGGTCTTATTATTCCGCGTGTGCTCGAGTGTAGCCAGAATCAGAGCTTTCTCTGCCTCGTCAATTGTAGTTCCGATGGGGAAGGTGACTACGGGCTGACTGAGCGGGGTCGGTTTAGTCTCCGGAGCTCGCATGCCCGTCAACTCCGGTGGCAAGTGCGCAGGCGTGATCAAGCCTTCCCGCGCCAGGATCATGCCCCTTTCGAGCACGTTCCGCAATTCTCGAACATTGCCCGGCCAGCGGTAGTTCTGCAACAACTCCATCGTCTGCTCGGTCACTCCGGTGACGCGGAGGTTATGCTTGCGGTTGAGTTCATCGATGAGAGCTTCGACCAGCAAAGGCAGATCGCTTAACCGTTCCCGTAGGGGCGGCAGGTGAATGTGGAACACGTTGAGCCGGTAGTAAAGGTCTTCTCGCAGCCGGCCCTGTTCAATGGCCGTTTTCGGATCGCGGTTCGTTGCGGCGATGATCCGAACGTCTACGTCAATTTCCTGTTTGCCGCCCAGCCGCCGCACCTTGCGATCTTCGAGCACGCGGAGGAGTTTGGCCTGTGTGCCGATGGGCATCTCGGCGATCTCGTCCAGGAACAACGTGCCACCCTGGGCCAGTTCGAAACAACCCTGCCGCCGTTCTAAGGCTCCGGTGAACGCCCCTTTTTCGTGACCGAATAACTCGCTTTCGATCAACGTCTCCGGCAACGCCGCGCAGTTGATGGCCACCATCGGCCCGTTTTTGCGGTCGCTCAACTGATGGATGGCCCGGGCCACTAGCTCCTTGCCCGTGCCGCTTTCGCCCGTGATCAACACGGCCGCGGTGCTGGGGGCCACCTGCTGGATGAGCCAGTAGACCTGTTGCATGGCTGGCGAGTTGCCCACCAGTTGCCCGAAAACCCCTTGGTAGCGAAGCTGGCGTTGAAGAGTTTCGGTTTCGATCTCCAGTCGGCTTTGAGCCGCAGCCCGTTCCAGTAAGACACGGAGCACATCAGGCTTGATCGGCTTCTCCAGAAACCAAAAGGCTCCCAGATCGTGGACCGTGGCGATGGCATTCTCGATGCTGCCGAAGGCTGTGACGACAATGGATACGACCCGGTGTCCCTGCTCCCGCAGGGTACGCAGCAACTGGAAGCCGTCCATCCGAGGCATCACCAGGTCGGTCACCAGAATGTGAGGTGCGAAGCGCTCGATTTTCTCCAGCGCTTCCTGGCCATCGCCCGCAGTCTCGGTACGGTATCCCCAGGTGGCAATCATGCTCGCCAGGCCTAGGCGCTGCGATTCCTCGTCATCCACCACCAACACCCGCACGCCCGATTGCATCGGTCCCCTCGGCAACAAGTGTACTGCGGCAAGCTCGTAGTGGACGCAGAGCTGGCCGGTGGACTCGCGTACAATGATTGCAAGACTCTCAGCATCACCGGGAGACGCATCGGATGAAAGGCGACGCACAAGTAATTGCCGACCTTAACGAGGTGCTCAAGGCTGAGCTCACGGCGATCAATCAGTACTTTCTCCACGCGGAGATGATGGAAAACTGGGGCTATCACCGCTTGTCTGAGCTCACCAAGAAGGAATCGATCGACGAGATGAAACATGCGGAAGCTCTGATTGAGCGCATTCTCTTCCTGGAGGGGACGCCGATCATGAACGAGCTGTTCCCTTTGCGGATCGGGCAGGACGTGCAACAGCAGCTGGAGAACGACCTCGCCCTGGAGCTCGAGGCCGTCCAGCGGCTGAATCGGTGCATTGCAAATGCCACTCGGGCCGGAGATCACGGCTCCAAGGCATTGCTTGAGCAGATCCTGCAAGACGAAGAGGAACACATCGATTTTCTGGAAGCGCAGCTTGACCAGATCCGGCAGATGGGAATCCAGAACTATCTCGCCCAACAGATGGGTGAAAAGGGCTGAACAGCTGCGAATCGCTCCATCACCTGGCAGGCCTGTTCCAAAGGGCAGGAGGTAGATGGATGAGGAGGGTCGGGCGAGCGTGGGTCAGTGGTTTTGCGCTGCTCGCCGTTTTCGCGTTCCTGCTTCGAGCAACGCTGGGCGCGCCGAGCCTCGAGCTGGCTGGTTATGCACAGCTCAAGCACGCCTTGCGTAGACTCCAGGTGCTGGGATCCGTGTTGATGATTGCGGCTCACCCGGACGACGAAAACACAGCATTGTTGGCCTACTTGGCGCGGGGACGGCAGTTCAGAGTCGGTTACCTTTCGCTGACCCGCGGTGAGGGAGGCCAAAACTTGATAGGCCCAGAGCAGGGCGCATTGCTCGGCCTGGTGCGGACCCAGGAGCTACTGGCTGCACGTCGGATCGATGGCGCGGAGCAGTATTTCACTCGAGCAGTAGATTTCGGCTATTCCAAGAGCGCTGAGGAAACGTTACGCAAATGGGGACGCGAGGAGATCCTCAGCGACATCGTGTGGGTGATCCGGCAGTTCCGTCCCGATGTGGTCATCTTGAGATTCTCGGGCACCAGCCGCGATGGCCACGGGCACCATCAGGCTTCCGCTATCTTGGGCCAACAGGCGGCGCAAATGGCAGCAGATCCCGGGGCTTTCCCTGAACAGTTGCGTTGGGTCACTCCCTGGCGTCCCAAACGAGTCGTGTGGAACACCTTCGCTTTCGGCCGAGCCAGCTCCGCCGATGCCGCCAGTGCCGGCAGGATCGAAATCGATGTTGGCGATTATGAACCGATCTTAGGTTTGTCGTTCGGCGAAATGGCCGGCTTAAGCCGCTCCATGCATCGGAGTCAAGGTTTTGGCTCGCCGCTGCGGCGTGGGCCGATCGTGAATAGCTTCCTGCTGGTAGCTGGGGAACCGGCTGCCAAGGACTTATTCGATGGGATTGACACGACATGGAACCGCGTTCCTGGCGGCGGACACCTGGCACAGCTCCTGGCTCAAGCTGAGGAAGAGTTGCGGGCGGAACAGCCGCATCGAATCGTCCCCCTGTTGCTCCAAGCCCGGCAGTTGATGTCCAAGCTCCAGGATCCGTGGGCGAGGATCAAAGAGAAAGAAGTGGATGAAGCCATTGCCATGAGTCTGGGGCTATGGCTGGATGCAAGAACTCCAACGCCCGCCTGGGTTCCTGGCGAGTCGGTGGAGGTGGAGTTCGAGCTGGTCAATCGCTCCCCTCAGCCCGTGACGTTCCTGCGGGCGCAACTGGCCACGGGGGAAGAAACTTCAGGATCGGAGCCTTTGCTTTATAACCGTCCACTGCTGCGGCGTCTCAGTTGGCGGGTGCCCTCCGAGTGGAGCTTCAGCCGCCCCTATTGGTTTACCGAGGAGCCAGCGATTGACCGGTATCCTCTCCCCGCTTACGAGCTTTTGGGTCGGGCTGACGATCCGCCGCTGCTCGTAGCCCGTTTTTGGCTGCGTGTGCTGGACAGCGAGCTTTGCTACGAGCGGCCGGTCCTGCACCGTTACGTCGATCGGGCAAGAGGCGAGCTGACCCAAATGCCGGCCGTGGTGCCGCCAGTGTCCATCGCCCTCCCCGGCTCTGCGATCGTCTTTCCAACTTCGGCTCCTCGTACGATCCCCGTCCGATTGCGCGCCCAGCGGCGCAACGTGAGTGGCGTGGTTCGGTTGAAACTTCCTGCGGGTTGGCGAGTGGAGCCTGTGGAATACTCGTTTCGCATCGAGCAGCCGGGTGAGGAAATGGTGGTGGATTTTACCGTGGATCCCCCGGCGACCCAGCAAGTCGGGACGCTCGAGGCGGCCGTGCGGATAGGCGAGTGGGAATTCACGGGTCTGACCCGAACAATAGCTTACCCTCACTTCCCGGTCCAAACCTTTACCGTGCCCTCGCGGGTGCGCCTAGTGAGGGTGGACGCCGTCACGCTGGCGCGCAAGGTGGGGTACATCATGGGGGCGGGCGATGAAGTCCCGGAGGCGTTGCGGCAGCTCGGCTGTGAGGTGAAGTTGCTGGAGGCGAGTGACTTAGCTGCCGCAGACCTGAGCCAGTACGATGCCATTGTCACGGGTGTGCGGGCGTTTAACGTCCGGCCCGACTTGCGCGCCCATTTCCGCCGGCTGCTCGAGTATGTCCAGCGGGGTGGTACGCTGGTCGTGCAGTACAACGTGGTAGGGGGAGGGCCAGGGGCACCCCCTGAACCCCCTACAGCTTATGGCCCATACCGTTTGGTGATTGGGCGCGAGCGAGTCACCGACGAGACTACCCCTGTGCAATTGCTGGATCCGGATCACCCCATCTTGCAGCGGCCAAATCGCATTACCGACCAGGACTTCGAAGGCTGGGTTCAGGAACGGGGGCTGTACTTCGCCAGCGAGTGGGACGAGCGTTATCAACCATTGTTCGCTATGGCGGATCCTGGTGAATCGCCTTTACGGGGCAGTACTCTGGTGGCGCAGTATGGGAAAGGGGTGTACATTTTCTCGGCGTTAGCTTGGTTCCGGCAGCTGCCTGCTGGGGTTCCGGGTGCCTACCGTATCTTCGCGAACTTTCTCAGTGCTGGGCGGATCGTCCCATGAACGGCAAGGAGTCACTAGACGAGCCCCGATCGACCACCGATCCTTCCCCGGATGAGCCCCCGCCTTTGCTGGGAAGCTGGCCTCGTTTGTATGCTGCGGTGGTCGCCTTTTTGGCGCTATTGATCTTGTTGTTCTATTGGTTCGAAAAGGCGTTCACTCCCTCTTAACGGAGGCTGAGTCAAGGGCTTCCATGCAATCCCGGCTTTTGGCTGCACGCAGGGTAAAAAAGCCTCGCCACCGCGTCTTAAGAGGTAGCCACCCAAGGGACCTGCTCTGCGGGGAGTTTGGCTCCGCACTTTGGACTGTCTGGGCGCCGGGCCTTTTACGGGCTGCCCGCACGGAAAGACCAGCCACTTAAGTGAACCTCTCACCACTGCGAGAGCTCATCCAGGCCGTAGGCCCGAAGCCTCGTGCGCCGCGGTGAGCAAGGACGGCTTACTCGGGTTGCGAGGGCGCTTGCGCGGGGGCCTGGCAGGAACCGGGGTTCATGGTTGAATTTTTTCCTTGCCAGGGCTATCTCCGAACCGTATAATCTCTGCTGCCGGGGACTAGCGGAACGGGGACTCGGTGAACAGAGTCGGAGAGGGAGGTCCCAAATGTCATCGCGTAGAGGGGTGCTCTTACTAGTCGCCTTCTTGGCACTGGGTTTGGCAGTATCAGCTCAAGAGTTCCGCGCTACCATTAACGGCACCGTAACTGACCCCACTGGTGCGGTCGTCCCAGGGGTGACGATCGAGATTCGCAACCTCGCTACCAACGCGGTCATCACGACCCAGACCAACGAGGCGGGGATTTATGTCGCGCCGTTCGTACCTCCGGGACGTTACACTGTGGTGGCCAGTAAGGAAGGGTTTAAGCAGGCAGTTCGCGAGAACATCGAAGTCCGGGTCGGCGATCGCCTACGGTTGGACTTCCAGCTAGAGCTGGGCATGCTTGCTGAGCAAGTAGTCGTTTCGGCAGCGGCCGAGCTGCTCGAGACTAGCACGGCGGCCCGCGGGCAGGTCATCGACTCGCGGAAGGTGGCTGAGATGCCATTGCTGGGCCGTAACCCGTTCATGCTGGCGGTACTGGCTCCGGCAGTGCAGTACACGCCCAGCCTGGCGAGTCGTTCGAACCGGCCATTTGATAACGGGGGCATGGACTCGTTCTCGATCGCCGGCGGGCGACAGTTCACTAATGAGTTTCTGCTGGACGGGGTACCGAACACCGGGACCGAGACCACTGCGCCGGCCAACTTGAGCTTCGTCCCTAGCCCGGATGCCACCGAAGAGTTCAAGGTCCAGACGAATGTGTACGACGCGCAGTACGGGCGGACCGGCGGGGGAGTGATCAACGTTAGCCTTCGCAGTGGCACGAACAATTTCCATGGGGCGTTGTACCACTACTTCCGCCACGACAAGCTAAACGCAAACGACTTTGCCTCGAACATGCAGGGCGTCAAGAAGCAAGCGTTCCGCTGGAACCAACCAGGCTTGCGCTTCGATGGCCCCGTTTACCTGCCCAAGATTTACGATGGGCGCAACCGCACGTTCTTCATGTACTCGTGGGAAAAGATCAAGAGCAGCATTCCGTTCCCACAGACTTATACTGTCCCCACCCGGGAGCAGCGACAAGGGGACTTCTCCAAGACCGTCCAGGCGAATCTACAGCCAATCATCATCTATGATCCTGCGACCACCCGTCAGGTGGGCAGCAACTGGGTTCGGGACCCATTCCCGGGTAACCGTATCCCCGAGTCCCGCTGGGATCCTGTTTCCAAGAATATCGTCAAGCTGATTCCGGAACCCAACAACTTCGTCGACGTGCGGGGATTCAACAACTTCATCATCAGCCCCAACCCGCGCACCGATGAGTACGACCAACACATCATTCGGATTGACCAGATGCTTGGGTCGAAGCACCGGTTCTTCGCGCGATACGTGCGCAATAACCGGCATGAAACGAACTCTACAGCGGGTTACCCGTTGATCGCTTCTCCCTGGTACAACCATTGGCGGATCAATCAAGGTGGGAGCTTCGACCTAACCTCGACACTCAGTCCCACCTTGGTTCTTAACTTCCGGATGGGTTACATCCGGCATCAATTTGCAGTCGCCCACCATGCCGATAACTACGACCCGGCTGAGCTGGGGTTCCCGAAGCAGCTGACAGCACAACTCCCTCGCAAATCGTTCCCGCGCATCACCTACACCGATTACTCCACGTTTGGGCCGAACTGGGGTTCCGGAAGCGTCTTCAGCTTCTCGGATCAATGGTCACTCACGGAGACGGTCAACAAGCTCGTTGACCGCCACTCGCTGAAGTTCGGATTCGAGGGGCGGGTGAAGTTCGATAACCAGCAGAACCCGGCTTCCTGGTTCGGTGTGTTCTCGTTCACTAAGGCGTTCACGCAGCGCGACCCGCTGCGGGCAGAAGCGGCAGCAGGCAATGCGTTCGCTTCGTTGCTCCTCGGTCACCCGGCCAGCGGGTACGTCCCTATCCGGCCGGCCCTGGCTTTAGGCTCTCGCTACTATGCGCTGTTCTTACAAGACGACTGGCGCGTAACCAATCGACTCACGTTAAACCTCGGTGTGCGGTGGGACTACGAATCGCCCATTACGGAGCGATTCGATCGGCAGAACCGTGGCTTCGACGTGAATGCCCCCAGCCCCTTGCAGATTCCGGGCATGGACTTGAAAGGGCGCCTGTTGTTCACAGACTCCAAGAACCGGCTGCCTTTCAAGCGTGACCTGAACAACTTCCAGCCCAGGGTGGGTGTGGCGTATCAAGTGGGTTCGAGGACTGTGCTCCGCGGCGGTTGGGGCATCAGCTACTTGCCTACCTTCGATACGGGACAATTCAACGGCTTCAGTATAGACACGCCGTACGTAGCCTCGGTGGACGGCGGCATCACGCCCGCTGGGCGTTGGAGCAATCCCTATCCGGATGGCATCATCCAGCCGCCCGGACGTGCAGCGACGATGCTCGGCCTGAGCTTTACTTACTCCTGGCCGGAGCGGGTAATCCCGTACGTCCACCAGTACTCGTTTGGTATCCAGCGAGAGCTACCCGCCCGAATCTTGGTGGATGCTTCTTACGTCGGTTCGCGCACGCTTTCGCTGCAAACCTCCAAGGGCATCAATGCGGTTCCTGCCGACAAACTCGCTTTGCGCGACGCGTTGCTCCAACAGGTGCCGAACCCGTTCGCTGGGCTCTTGCCCGGGACGGCCTATAACGGGGCTACGGTGCCGCGACGCCAGCTACTCCGACCGTTCCCCCAATACGACAACATCACCGAGGCGACCCGCACCATCGGCAAGAGTTGGTACGACTCTTTCCAGCTGCGAGTCGAGAAGCGTTTGTCTCACGGTGTGCACGTTTTGTTCAGCTACACGTTGTCGAAAACCCTGGAGGCTGTCGGGTATTTGAACGACCAGGATCCGATCGGGGCGCTGGCCAAGGTGTTAACTGCCTTCGATACGCCTCATCGGGCTGTGCTCAGTGGCGGTTGGGAGTTGCCGTTCGGACGGAACGCGCGCGGTGTGGCCAAGCAACTGATCGCTGGCTGGCAGATCAACTGGATTGCCGTGTTCCAAGCGGGTCTGCCGATCGGGACACCTAGCGGTGCCGTCAGCACTGGTGTGAACCCGAAGATCGACAAACCCACCAGCCAGCGCTGGTTCAATACCTGTACGCTCACGCTCGCTGGAGTCCGGCAGAATTGCTTGAGCGCAGACGAGCCGGTCGCCTGGCTAGTGCAGGATCCTTATGCGCTGCGCACGTTGAGCACCCGCTTCCCTAATATCCGCACGAGTCGTCCGCCTTTGGCGGACTTCTCCATCTTCAAGACGTTCCCGCTGACCGAGAAGGTCAAACTGCAGATGCGCGCCGAGTCCTTCAACCTGACCAACACACCGTGGTTCGGCGCGCCGAATACGACCCTGGGCTCAGCGAACTTCGGCCGGGTCTCGCCCTCGCAGACCAACGATCCGCGCAACGTCCAGCTTTCGCTGCGGTTGGAGTTCTGACCCGGCGTGGGGACGTTCGGGCAGGCTGTGGCAGTCCTCAGCTGGCACAGCCTGCCCGAACGGAAGGGAGAGGCGCAGGGCACTACCGGTGCCTCGGCGGCGGGGACTCCAAGTAAGTGGCCAGGTCAAGCTGTTAGTTGTTTAGAGTTCCGCAACGGCGGTAAAGCGGAGGAACGTGGATGAAGCGTCGCACATTCCTGCAATCCATCCCAGTGGTGCTGAGTGGAGCACGATCCCTAGCGCTAGGCCAGACTCAGGTCCCTCCCAAACTCGACCTTGCCCAGCTGGCGAAGGAATTCCAAGATCCCCCAGCATCGGCCCGGCCTCGCACATGGTGGCACTGGATGAACGGCAATATCACGGCCGAGGGCATCACACGTGACCTGGAAGCGATGGCGCGGATAGGTGTCCGCGGCGTCCAGATTTTCCAGGTAGGCACAGGGATCCCCAAAGGGCCCGTGGACTATGGAAGCCCGGAGCACATACGGCTTTTGGAGCACGCTCTCCGGGAGGCTGAACGTCTGGGGTTGGAATGCGACTTTCACAACTGCCCGGGATGGTCCTCCAGTGGAGGTCCATGGAACACCCCAGAGCACTCGATGAAGGTGGTGACTTGGAGTGAGACGCTTGTCGAGGGCGGTCGGCATGTCCAAGTCCGCTTGCCCCAGCCGGCAGCGCGCCTGAATTTCTACCGGGATATTGCGGTGTTGGCCTTCCCTGCTTTGGAGGGCGAGCGGCGTCCACTGGCGAGCTTGGTGAGCGCCGTCCGGGCAACCCTTCAGCCGGATACCGAAGCCACCCCACTTGCCCAAGCCGAGGTTGCGACGCTGTTTGGAGAGGACCCCAGGGCCGGAGTTTCGCTTCAAGTCTCGTCAGCGGCCAAGGCAGCTCAGCTGATTCTGGAGTTTGCCGAGCCCTTCGAGGCCCGTTCGATTTCGTTCTACGCTACGCCACTGGGGCCGGCGCCGGGGTTGGGCGGGTTTGGTGCACCGCCCGGCCGGTCGGTCCTAGAAGTCTCCGACGACGGAAAAGAATACCGGCAGGTCTGCGAATTGTCACTGGCCGGCGGGCAGGTCCTGGACGGCTTCCCCTTGGTTCCGGTGACAGCTTCCTTTAATGCCGTGCGCGGGAAGTTTTTCCGCATCTCGCTTGCCCAACCTCGGCGGATTTCCGTGATGAGACTTTCTGGTGCTGCGCGGTTGCAGAATTGGACGGTCAAGGCCAACTACGTACACCACGGCCGGGGCCGGGTGGATGAGCTATACGCTCCCACCCCCGATGTTCCAGCCGGTTCGGTCATCGACCCACAACAAGTTGTGGATCTGACGGCGCGCATGGCTTCCGACGGCACGCTTTCCTGGGACGCACCTGCCGGGACTTGGACCATCCTGCGCATCGGCTACACGACCACAGCTCGCACCAACCACCCTGGGCCGGATGGTGGTGTGGGTTTGGAGTGCGACAAGTACAGTGCCGAGGCTATGGATCACCACTTCCAGGGATTTTTTGGGCCCATTCTGCCGCATCTGGAGCGGTTGGGTAAGCGGGGACTGGCTGGTGGTTTGATCGACAGCTACGAAGTCGGTATGCAGAACTGGACGCAGCGTTTCCCCGAAGAGTTCCGCAGGCGCCGCGGCTACGATCTGTTGCGTTACTTGCCTGCATTCACGGGCAGAATCGTGGGCAGCGTGGAAACCACCGAGCGTTTCCTTTGGGATGTGCGTCGCGTCCAGGCCGATTTGATGGCCGATTACTATTACGGCCGCTTCACCCAGCTCTGTCACAAGTACGGCATGAAGTCTTACACCGAACCGTACGACGGTGGGCCCTTCGAGGAACTGCAAATCGGTTCACGAATGGACATCCCCATGGGTGAGTTTTGGTATGCCCGCAGGGGAGAACTCGACCGCAGCGTGAAGCTGGCGGCTTCGGTGGCGCACTTGAAGGGGCACTCGGTGGTCGGGGCTGAATCCTTCACCGGGGCCCCCATGTTTTCCCGCTGGCAAGAGCACCCCTACGCGATGAAGGCGCAGGGCGACTGGATGTTCACTCAGGGCTTGACCTTGTGCATTTTCCATCGCTATGCTCACCAGCCTCATCCGACGGCTTTGCCTGGCATGACCATGGGGCCCTGGGGATTTCATTTCGATCGCACCAATACTTGGTTCGAAAAGGCCAAGCCCTGGATCGATTACCTCAGTCGTTGCCAGTACTTGTTGCAGCAGGGCCAGCCCGTAGCCGACCTGCTCTACTACGTGGGTGAAGACGCTCCCGTAGACACGCCTCCACCTGAGGCGCTGCAGCCGCCTGTACCTCAAGGCTACGACTTCGACTACATCAACACAGAAACTTTGCTCGAACGCACCAGCTTCGAAGGAGGCCGCATAGTCATCCGCGGTGGCCCGGAGTATCGGTTGCTCGTTCTGCCTCAACGGCGGATCATGACCCTCCGAGTGCTCCGCAAGCTGCATCAGCTCGTGAGTGCGGGCATGTGGATGCTCGGCCCGCGGCCGGAGCGGTCGCCTAGCTTGGCTGACCAGAACGCCGAAGCGGAGTGGAAGAGGTTGGTAGATGAGCTGTGGGGCAAGGCTGACGGCGTGAATGTTCGTGAGAACCAGTTGGGCCAAGGGCGAGTGTTTTGGGGTGTGGAGCCGGCTGAGGTCTTGGCACGCATGCAGGTGCCCCCCGATTTCGACTACACCTCTCGCTCCGGCGACGCCCCCGTCAATTACATCCACCGGCGCGTGGGCGACTTGGACATTTACTTCGTGGCTTGCCGACGGCGTCGGCCGGAGGACGTGGTTGCCAGCTTCCGCGTGGCGGGCAAGCGTCCAGAGTTCTGGCTGCCAGATTCTGGCCAAATCGTCCCAGCGCAGGTATACGAGACTCGCGACGGTCGCGTTTATGTTCCGTTGCAACTGGATCCCGCTGGGTCGGTCTTCGTAGTTTTCCGTCCGGCGGTCCCCGCGCCTACGTTCCACTCAGTCCAAACCGCGACCGCGACGCCACCGCTACTGTCCACCACGCCCTTCGAACGGCCCCAACGCGGTCGTTACCCGACTCCCGCGGGTACTTTCACGATCGCCGCTTGGATCAAACCCGACACGTTCGCGACCCTGACGCCTCCGCGCGTCGCCGGCTGGAGCCCGGCGGGCGACCTGCACAGCTTCGTGTGGTACCCGCCGGATGGCGAGGCGGCCTATGGGAAGGGTCACGCCGCGTGCGGCTTGGTGGCTGGCCGCAACGGAGTCAGCCTCATCGAGCGGGCCGGGCGTGCGTTAGAAGCAGTGGTGGTAGCGGAAGTCCCAATTTCCGGCTGGACGCACGTGGCTGTGGTTTACGAAGACAACGTGCCAAGGCTGTACGTCAATGGGAAGGAAGTTGCACGCGGCAAGCGATCCAGTTATGTGGTCCATCCGGGGTTAGGGGAGTCCTACCAGCACGATGGAGCTGGCTACTTCGAGGGCGACAGCTCCGAACCGATACTGATTCCTCGGGCGCTCAGCGAGGTGGAAATCGCTGAGCAGGCTAAACAGGGGCCTCCAGCGTTTGTTCCACCACGGGCGGTCGAGTATGCTTGGGCGCCTAGGCCCGGATTGCTGTTCTGGGAGCCTGCGCGTTACCGGTTGACTGGTGGACGGAGTGCGGAAGTCTCCGTTGGGAAGCTCCCCGAACCGATCCGCTTGAACGGGGTCTGGCGAGTCTCGTTCCCACCCGGGCTGGGGGCGCCACCTTCCATCGAGCTCAAGGAACTGATCTCGCTCCACTTGCATCCGGAAGCGGGTGTGCGGTACTTCTCTGGGACCGCGCGGTACGAGACCCAGTTCGACTGGAAGCTTCGGCTCGGGCCCACCCAGCGCGTATTTCTCGATCTGGGGCGCGTGGCAGTCATCGCTGAGGTATCCCTCAACGGTCGGGGCTTGGGGGTGCTTTGGAAGCCACCCTTCCGCGTAGATGTCACCGAAGCGATTCGGCCGGGCACGAACCGGCTAGAGGTGGCCGTCACCAACCTGTGGCCCAACCGGCTGATCGGTGATGAGCAGCTGCCACCGGAGGCCGAGTACGGGACCCCTGGACGAGCCGGGTTCGGTGGTGCCATCCAGAGGTTGCCCGAATGGTTCATTAAAGGGCAACCCAAGCCAGCAGGAGGCCGGGTCACCTTTACCACATGGAAGCATTGGGACAAGGATTCTCCGCTGTTGGAGTCAGGGCTACTCGGGCCGGTGCTCCTGCGCGTGGCTGAATTCTGGCCCTTCCCGGAAGGGAAGTGAACCAATTGTGCGTGACCTACTGGGGACACCTGCGGGGCGCTGGTTCAGTGCCCCGCAGGCTCTACGGAAGTCCGGCGATACTGTTCAGACAGATCGCAGCCGGGTCATCTTGCAGCGTCTGCCCGGCTGGCGCTCGGTCCGCGTGGCTAAGTGACTCAGCACGCGGGATAATGAACCTACACGCACGCGTATCCGTCCATCGGCCTCGCAAGGCGATGAGCTGCTTGGGCGACACTCGGACCGAAGGCCACCGGGACTCTAGGCGCACGCTCGATGAATAGAGGCTATGCCTGGTCACGCCAGATGCACGCCCTGCCGCACGAGTCAAATGTCGATGGTGGTGATCTCAACAGGGGAACGGGCGCCTTCGACGACGACGATCCCGCTTTCGGTCACATAGTGGTACTTACGGTCCTGCTCCAAGTCGTACCCGATGCGGCCAAAAGGTGGTACCTTAACGTTCTTATCCAAAATCGCCCGCTTCACCTTCGCGTACCGGCCGATGTCGCAATTGTCGAAGAGGATCGAATCTTCGACAACTGCGCCAGTGTGGATCCGGCATCCGCGCCCGATAACCGAGTTGCGGACGAGCCCACCCGAGAGGATGGTTCCCCCGGCCACGATTGAATCGATCGCGATTCCGCGTCGCCCTTCCTCATCGAAGCTGAACTTGGCGGGAGCGTCAGAGTAGCCCGCCGTGTAAATTGGCCACTGCTTGTTGTAGAGGTTCAGCGCCGGAGTAATGGACCGCAGGTCCATGTTGGCTTCGTAGTAAGCATCTATGGTGCCCACATCGCGCCAGTAGGGGGCCGCATCGGGTGGATCGCCCGGGATGCGGTTGGTTTGGAAGTCGTAGGCAAACATGCGGCGGCGTTTCACCATGGACGGCAAGATGTCGCGACCGAAGTCGTGGGAGCTGTCGTCGTTGGCGGCGTCGGCGATCAGTTCCTCGATGAGGACAGGGGTGGAAAAGATGTAGTTGCCCATAGAAGCATAGACCCGAGTGGGGTCTGTGGGCATGGGAGGCGCGTCAGCTCGTTTTTCATGGAAGCCGATGATTTCGCCGCGGTGATTCGTTTCGATCACTCCGAATTCCTTAGCCATCGATCGGGGTACGGGCACTGCGGCCACCGTGACGTCAGCGCGCCGCTCCTCGTGAAATTCGATCATCTGCCGGATGTTCATCCGGTAGACATGATCGGCGCCGAAAATGGCGACAACATGCGGGTCGGATTGCTCAATCAGGTTGAGATTTTGATAGATCGCATCGGCTGTCCCTCGGTACCAGGTCTCTTCTGCCGTGCGCATTTGCGCGGGCACCGGAATGATGAAGTGGTGCTTGAGCAGTCCCGTCAGCTCCCAGCCATCACGCAGATGTTGAAGCAAGGACTGACTCTTGAACTGGATCAGGACATAAATGGACAAGATGCCGGAATTGACTAGGTTGCTCAGCACGAAGTCGATGATACGGTAGCGCCCGCCGAATGGAACTGCTGGTTTGGCGCGCTCCTTGGTGAGCGGGTAGAGACGGGTGCCTTTGCCTCCAGCGAGAACGAATGCGAGGACACGGACTTCCATACTCGCCGTACGTACCTAATGGGATGAAGGGTTCGATTGGGGGAGAAACCCGATCGATACTTTTCCTAAGTTTTTACCAAAGGCCTTACTCGATTAGCAACAACTGCCTAATCTGCCGTGGGCATCCTCGCGAATGACCAAAAATGCAGAGGCTGCGCAAGCGATGTTGAGCCTTTCTTCTGGTCAGCCGCTCACCCCCTAGCGCGTGGCCTCTCAGTTGGAGTATCGTTCCATGCAGCATCTAACTCGGGAGGCTACTATGCCGGATCGAAGAAGTTTCCTTAAGGCGCTGGCTGCTACACCCATCATCGGCCCCCTGGTCCCGAAACTCGCTGCCAAGCCACGCCGTGATTACTTCAAAGAACTGGGCGTCCGGCGGATTCTCAACGCCGCTGGGACCTACACTATGCTCACCGGTTCGCTGATGCCTGAAGAGGTCATCGACGCCTGGAACTATGCCGCACGAAGCTTCGTGGTTCTCGATGAGTTGCATGACGCGGTGGGCCGCCGTATAGCCGAGTTGCTTGGAGC
Source organism: Acidobacteriota bacterium (assembly GCA_030550335.1). GTDB lineage: Bacteria > Acidobacteriota > Terriglobia > Bryobacterales > Bryobacteraceae > JAUQPO01. The sequence goes on along the minus strand of JAUQPO010000005.1, from coordinate 5,344 downwards.
AGAGGCGGCTATGGTCACAGCTGGGGCGGCTTCCGCTCTTACCCTAGGCACTGCTGCTTGTATTACCGGGAAAGATCCAGAGAAAATCCGTCGCTTGCCAAATACCGAGGGGATGAAAAACGAGGTGATCATTCAGAAATCTCACCGCTTCGCTTACGATCATGCCGTGCGCAACTGCGGCGTGAAACTTGTGGAAGTCGAGACCGTCGAAGAGCTGGAGGCCGCAATTAACGAGCGGACCGCCATGATGTTGTTCCTGAACCTCGCCGATCCGAAAGGTAAGATCAAGCGCGAGGAATTCGTCGCCCTGGGCAAGAAGCATGGGATCCCCACTTTCAACGATGCGGCCGCCGACGTCCCACCTGTGGAGAACCTGAAGAAGTACATCGCCATGGGGTTCGACTTAGTGACCTTTTCCGGCGGCAAGGGCTTACGTGGGCCGCAGAGCGCCGGTTTGCTTTTGGGGCGCAAGGACCTTATCGAGGCGGCACGGCTGAACACTTGTCCTCATGCGGACACCATCGGCCGCGGCATGAAGGTGAATAAGGAAGAACTGTTGGCCATGCTCGTGGCTGTCGAGCGCTATTTGAGCCTCGACCACGAGAAGGAGTGGAGAGAGCTGGAGCGGCGAGCCCAAACGATCGTGAAAGCCGTCAGCAATATCCCGACAGTCCAGACCGAGATCGTTGTTCCAGAGATCGCCAATCACGTGCCGCACGTACACATCCGCTGGGACGCGGCCCGTCTCGGATTGACTCCTGCCGAGGCCAAGCGCCGGCTCCGCGAGGGTGATCCCTCCATCGAGGTCACGCCGAGCTCCGATGACGTGCTGGTGGTGAATCCCTGGATGCTCGAGCCCGGCGAGACCGAGATTGTTGCCCGGCGTCTCCGAGAGGTGCTACGTTCCGGCCGGCATACTTAGGTGCTTGGCGCGTGGACTTCGGCCGGTGGCCGAACCTCGAGTGTTTCAGCTTCGGACACCACCCGCTCGATCAGTGGAGGGAAATCGATATCGGCTTCCTGATCCTCGATCTCCTGGCGTGTGGTCCGCGTGGCGGGGTGGCGCGCGATGAACGCTGAGCAACAGTCCTCGTAAGGCAGGATGGAGATGTCGTATGTTCCGTAGCGGCGGGCGAGCGCCATGATTTCGGTCTTGTCGTAGCCGATCAAGGGTGCTAGCACGGGACGATCAGCGATGGAGTAAATGACGTCGAGATTCTCAAGGGTCTGAGAGGCGACCTGGGCCAGGCTGTCGCCCGTAACGTAGGCCAGGGCGCCTTCCTTTGGGGCGAGGACCGAGGCGATCCGGAACATAGCTCGGCGGTAAAGAATCATGCGATATTTCGCGTCGCACAAGCGGACAATTTCTCTCTGTACGGGTTCGAAGGGCACGATGATCAGGCGAGTTGGGCCGTTATACACCGCGAGTTGTTCGGCCAGCCGCTCGATTTTCTTACGGACCAGGTCCTTGTAAAAGGTGTAATTGTGGAAGTGTAGGATTGTGCACTTGCAGCCGCGCTTCATGGCTAGGATGGCGGCAACAGGCGAGTCGATCCCGCCAGAGACCAGCGCGAGCACCTTCCCAGTCACACCCACGGGCAACCCCCCTGGTCCGGGCCGGAAGTTGGAGCATACGTACGCGGCGTGGCTCGTGACCTCGATGTTGATTTCCAGCTGGGGCTCTGTCAGTTTGACCCTCTTGCCGAGCCGTGCTACGGCAGCGCCGACGAGCCCGTTGATTTGCTGCGAGGTCAACGGAAAGCTTTTGTCCGCACGTCTTGCGGTGACGCGAAAAGTTTCGAAATGCTCTCTCTGTGCGAGCGCTACCGCTTGTGCCGCGATATCGTCAATCTCAGGCCGTGCTTCAAGGCCGAAGGCGTACTTGACGATCCCGAATGTACGATCCAGATGGTACCGGATGCGCTCCAAGTCAGATTCCGGCGTCAACTCGAGCACGAAGCGACCGGGCTCCCGTCGCAAGCGTTCCGGGATCCTCGCGCGAATGTTATCGGCCAGGGCGCGCTCGAACAGGCCTCGGTTTGCTCCCTTAAGCCCGATCTCACCAAAATGCACTAGGACGATAGAGTACATCGCTGCTGGGCGCTCAAAACGTTGGCGTAGCCGGCACCGCCGCCAGCCAGAACCCTTCCCTCTGCCGATTATGCCACTCGGTGCGCAGGCCAGGAAATGGGAAACGACTGGAGCATGAGGTGAGTTGATGAAGCGCGACAGCGAAGCAGAGCAAGCAAACTCCAGCCGTCCATGGTCGGGCTTGCGTTTGCCGTGAAGGGCAATCCAGCCTCGGTTTACCTGGGCCTCAACTAGCTGGTGTGAATCGACCGTTTGTTCCCGGACGATCCACCCTCGTGATGGATTACGTCGACAGTGCGGGGCTACATCGCGTTTGCTGGGTGTTGAGGACTTTGTCGACGAAGCCGAGCACTCGTGTTCCAGAGCCTGCTTCAGCCCGGTGGTTGTGGCGCATGAGCGTTCGGTCGGGCACCCAGTGTCAAGTGAATGCAGGTTGCTGTCTGCTTCCCACCTGGAACCCAGGGGTAAAAAGGCATGCCGCGCCTCCGCCTGTGAGGCTTTCATAGGAGTTTCTTAGGACTTCCTCTCTTCGTACACCTGCCCAGCACGAAGCCGGCTGCATGGAGGCCGGGCCATAGCCAAGACGGGCACGCGATTGCGCCCGCAGTTCACACCGGACTTTTTGTGGTTCGCAAGCTGTGTACGCACTCGCCGGGCCCACTGACAGATTGTCAGTCGGGGCGCGATGCATGGGCCATCTGGAAGGTCGAAGTCAACTGTCTCGAGGGCAATCGGAACCTCGTCGGCGGGGCAAGAAAGCTGCTCAGAGGATGATGCGGTGGTCGCTAACAATAAACCACAGCCCCTCTTCCAGTAGCATGTGTGGCGCCTGCTCGTGCGTTAAACACAGCGGTTGATTGTCCTGTGGAACGCGCTATCCCCATCACGGTAATAGTGGACCGAGGTTACCTTGGGGACATTCGCCTTAGCGACAGCACTACCGTTTCCCCAGTCCGCACCCCAGGACGAGCAACGGGAGCAACTTTTCGCCACGGTGCGACCTTAGCACCAGTGAACCTTCGCCCCTGGAGTTCCGAGATTCTCGCAAAGTACGAGTCTTTAGGGGCTACAGTCGTATCACCCACTCCCCTCAGCCGCAGTTCCAGCACACACTGCTAACAACGCATCAGGCTACGGATTACGATGACGTTGATCGGACGGCGCGTCTCGAATGGTGAGCCCGGGAGGACTCGAACCTCCAACCCGCGGATTAAGAGTCCGCTGCTCTACCAGTTGAGCTACGGGCCCTTTCGGAATGATGGCCGGCGCAGAAAGCGCCGTTTCAGTACGATTGTAACAAACCTGCCCGCAGCGGGCGCTAACTGCCCTCCTACGGGGTCACTCATTGGTCTGCTTCGTGGTAAACGCTTGACTTCGACCGGCCGTTACTCACGTCAGCTTCTCCTGGTGAGCTCGCTCCGGTCGGCTACCCTGGAAAGGTACACTTTGAGCGATCGTCAGGTTGGAAGGAAGATCGAGCCCGTATGGCCACCAGGCCGGGTGCCGTTACGCTGCAACGTGTCTCAAAGGTTTATCAGCTTTACGACCGTCCATTCGATCGCGTGCTGGACGTACTGGGTTGGGGAACCAGGCGCCGGGGACACAGCTTTTGGGCCTTGCGGGATGTCAGCCTGGTCGTCCGCCGGGGCGAGACTGTTGCCTTAATCGGGCCGAATGGCTCGGGCAAGAGCACGCTGTTGCAGCTGGTTGCCGGCATCCTGCGGCCGACCTCTGGACGTATCAGCATCGAGGGCCGGGTCGCTGCTTTGTTGGAGCTAGGAGCGGGTTTCAACCCTGAGTTCACAGGCCGCGAAAACGTGTACTTGAGCGGCGAGCTTATGGGCCTGAGCCGCAGCCAGCTTCATCGGATCTTTCCCGCCATTGAGGAGTTTGCCGGCATCGGTGAGTTCATCGATCGGCCAGTCAAAGAGTATTCGACGGGTATGTACGTGCGGCTAGCGTTCGCCACCGCCATTCACGTTACTCCTGACATCCTACTGGTGGACGAAGCCTTAGCTGTGGGCGATGCGGTGTTCTCCAACCGCTGCGTGCGCAAATTCGAGGAGCTGAAAGCCCAAGGGGTGACGATTCTGTTCGTCTCGCACGATCTGGGGCTGGTCAAGCGGCTGGCCGATCGCGCCGTGCTGTTAATGGAGGGCAGGGTAGTCGCTGAAGGTGACCCATCGGCAGTGGTCAACGAGTACATAGCTCGGGTGTTGGGGAACCAGGTGGAACGGCTGCCTGCCGGTGAGCTTCAATTCCACAACGCAACACCGCGCTGGCGCACGCGCCACGGCGATCAGCGGAGTCGAATCCTCGAGCTACAGGTAGAGGATGATCAAGCAGAGCCGCGGACAACGTTCCATTGGGGCGAGACCATTGTTATCCGGATTCGTGCGGAAGCGCGGGAGTTTCTGGATCGGGTGGTTGTAGGAATTCTTTTGCGAAACCGACTGGGCGTCGACGTCTTCGGAACCAATACCCGCATTGAGGGAGTGGAAATAGGCTCACTGCGACCCGGCGAACAATTCGAAGTGGAATACCGGTTCCCTTGTTGGTTGACTCGCCAGGACTACACGCTCACTGTGGCTACCCAAAACTGGGACGGCACAAGCCAGGACTGGATCGATGACGCCTTGATGATTACGGTGGTGGATCCTAGGGATCTTGCGGGAGTTGCGGCACCACCGGTCAGAGTGCAATGGAGGCGAGTGCAATGACGGATCCCTTGCAGCGGCGCTGTGAACAGGTCGCCACTTCTAAGACGTTTTTCGGGCACCCTCCTGGATTGTCGGTGCTGTTCTTCACCGAGCTTTGGGAAAGGTTCAGCTATTACGGCATGCGTGCTCTGCTGATCCTGTTCATGACCGCTCCGGTGGAGACGGGAGGTCTGGGATTCAGTGTGGAGAAGGCGGCAGCGGTCTACGGGCTGGTGACCTCGGGAGTGTACTTGTTGAGCCTGCCAGGGGGCTGGTTGGCTGACCGGTGGCTTGGGCAGCGGAAGGCTGTGTTGTGGGGTGGTGTGTTGATCGCGCTCGGCAATGCATTGTTGCTGGCTCCGAGTCTCGCTGCGTTCTATTCAGGTCTGGGCGCGATCACCGCCGGCACGGGGTTGTTGAAGCCTAACGTCAGCACGATCGTCGGTCAACTCTACTCGCCCACCGACCGCCGCCGCGATGCGGGCTTTTCAATCTTTTACATGGGGATCAACCTCGGGGCTTTTCTGGCACCCCTTGTTTGTGGATACCTAGGC
>JAUQPO010000151.1 GCA_030550335.1 Acidobacteriota bacterium | reverse complement strand
GTGCTCGAGGCCCAGCAAGCAGCTTTGGAAGCGGTGCGGGCCGGCGTGACGAGCGCGGACGTGGACGAGGCTGCGCGCGCGGTGCTAAGCCGGCACAAGCTCGAGTCCTTGTTCGTCCACGCCACCGGACATGGGGTGGGCATCGAGGTACACGAGTTGCCGCGGCTGGGAAAAGGAGAGCGGGCTCGTTTGCGGGAAGGGATGGTTGTTACAATCGAACCTGGGATCTATGTGGAAGGCTACTGCGGGATCCGGATTGAGGACACTGTCCTGGTCACCCAGCAGGGATGTGAGGTGTTGACTCAAGCGCCCAAGAACCTGCTGGAACTGTGAAGCCAGTCGGTTGAGAAAACCCAGCAAAGAGGCGAGTCCGCACAGATGACGTTAGAAGAAATCAAGCAGCTCGTTCAGGTGGTGTTGGAAAGCGGAGTGGCGGAGCTGGAGGTGGCTCGGGGCGAGAACCGTGTGCGTATCCGGCGCTATGTGGAGTCGCCTGTGCGGGAGGTTATAGTCCAACCGAACTCCGCGATGGCGGTGGCTTCCACTGGGCCTGCAGCAGTTAACGCTGCTACTGAGACGGCAGCAACGGAAGCCAAGCTGCCAGCACGGGAGGCCAAACCAGAACAGCCTGCTGAGCAAGAAAACCTCGTCTACGTGAAGTCGCCCATCGTGGGAACGTTTTACGAAGCACCGTCGCCCGGGGCAGCTCCATTTGTGAACGTGGGCGACCGGGTGCGGCCTGGTCAGGTCCTTTGCATCATCGAGTCGATGAAGCTCATGAACGAAATCGAGTCGGATACCGCAGGGGTGATCGTCGCCAAGCTGGTCCAGAACGGCTCTCCGGTGGAATACGGGGAAGCGCTTTTTGCGATCCGGCCCGATTGAGAGTCGTGAGATGTTCCGGAAGGTTCTCATCGCTAATCGTGGAGAGATTGCGTTACGTATCGTCTGCGCATGCAAGGAGCTGGGGATCAAAACGGTGGCGGTTTACTCTGAAGCGGACCGCTATAGCCTGCACGTGCGATTCGCTGACGAGGCCATTTGTATCGGCCCTGCCAAAAGCACCCAGAGTTATCTGAACATCCCGGCAATCATCAGCGCGGCGGAGATCACCAATGCCGATGCCGTTCATCCGGGATACGGTTTCCTGAGCGAAAATGCCGAGTTCGCCGAGGTCTGTGAGACTTGTGGTCTGAAGTTCATCGGGCCTCGCCCCGAGATCATCCGCTTGATGGGCCTGAAAGATAAGGCCCGGGAGGCTATGCGAAAGGTCGGAGTACCGGTATTGCCGGGTTCGGAAGGCGTGGTGCGCTCGGTGGACGAGGCACGGGAGATCGCTCGGCAGATCGGTTACCCGGTGTTGCTCAAGGCGGCGGCGGGCGGAGGCGGCCGGGGCATGCGGTTGGTCCACGGGCCGGAAGAACTCCCCGATCTGTTTCACCAAGCCCAGCAGGAGGCAGAGGCCGCTTTTTCCTGTCCGGACCTTTACTTGGAAAAGTACATTGCTGCTCCCCGGCACATCGAATTCCAGGTGCTGGCGGATGAGTATGGCAACGTGATGGTCCTGGGCGAACGCGAGTGTTCGATCCAGCGGCGACATCAGAAGCTCGTGGAAGAAGCCCCATCGCCTGCGGTCTGCCCCGAGGTGCGCCGGCAAATGTCCCAGCTGGTGGCGCGAGCCATGCAGGAAGTTGGCTACACCAGTGCGGGGACAGTGGAGTTTTTGATGGATGAATCCGGGAAGCTGTACTTCATTGAAGTTAACGCCCGAATTCAGGTCGAGCACCCGGTTACCGAGTGCGTGACCGGAGTCGACATCGTCAAGGCACAGATCCGATTGGCGGCTGGTGAAAGGTTGTCGGAGGTTCTGCCCCAAGAGATCCAGTTACGAGGCCATGCTATCGAATGCCGGATCAATGCCGAGCACCCGGAGACGTTTGCCCCCTCGCCCGGCCGTATCACGGGCCTCAGCTTGCCAGGAGGCATCGGGGTTCGGGTGGACACGGCAGTGTACCAGGACTGGGTGATCCCTCCTCATTACGATTCGCTTGTGGCCAAAGTGATCGCTTATGGAGACGACCGCGATGAGGCGATCCGTCGAATGCAACGCGCCTTGGAGATGTTCGTGATCGAAGGCGTGCATACCACCATCCCCCTTCACCAGAGGATCCTGTCTCACCCGGACTTTCTGGCCGGCCGACTGGATACGGGCTTTCTCGCAAGGTTGCTGCAACCCACGACGTTGCGACCGGCTCCGAGTCCCGCTTGAGGTCTGGCATAGGACTCGGGCAGGCTACCTGGAGCATACCGCCCGCGTTCTGGCCTATTTGTCCTCCCCGTACTCGCCGTAGCTCAGGGGGTATTTGTGCTATGGTGAGGACAAACGGGGTTGCACATGTGTAGGGGCTGGCGGCTGGCGGCTGGGCTCCTGTGGATCTTCGCCATCTGTGCGTGGCCTCAGGGCCGTGGGCGCTTCTGGATGTTGGAGGACAACCCTGCACCTATCCCGCCCGACGCCAACGAGAAAACCGAGTTTGTCTTCGCGCGGTTACGCTATCCCACCTTTGCTGCTGGCTACTGGGGCTGGCGAGGAGCCTGGGCCACGGATTATCCCAAAGCGGACCGGCAATTCCTCCAGGGTGTGCGGCGCTTAACGCGCATCCACGTGCGCTCTATGGAGGAAGTGGTGGACCTCGATAGCGATGCTATCTATGACTGGCCTTGGATCTACGCGGTAGAGGTGGGCCACTGGGATCTGACCGACGAGCAGTGCAAACGACTCCGGGAGTACTTGCTCCGCGGCGGGTTCCTCATGACCGACGATTTCCACGGAACCTACGAGTGGGATGTATTTTTGGCTTCGATGAAGCGGGTATTTCCGGATCGCCCCATAGTCGACATCCCGGACGACGACCCAATTTTCCACGTGCTCTATGACTTGGACGAGCGATTCCAGGTCCCGGGCATACAGTACTTCTACAGTGGCCGCCCCTACGAGCGAGACGGTGTAGTGCCCCGCTGGAGAGCGATTTACGACGATCGAGGCCGGATCATGGTGGCCATCTGCCACAACATGGACTTGGGCGACGCTTGGGAATGGGCTGACCTGCCGCAATACCCCGAGCGCTGGGCCTCGTTGGCGTATCGGATCGGCATCAATTACATCATCTATGCAATGACGCACTGAGACTTTTGCCGGACGCTCGTGTCGGGGGCATGAATGGCCCACTTCCTTTTCAAATACCCCTGGGCACTCTACAGAAAGGGTGAATTTGCCTTCTTGAGCGGCTGGCCAGTTGGGCTGCTCCTGCTCGTGCTGGCTGGAACTGCCGCCACCTTGGCGCTCTGGCTCTCGCGAGCGCGCCCCCGCTTCCCCGGTGGCACCCGTAGGTGGCGACTTCTGGTGCTAGGGGCTGTGCAGTGGAGCGTGCTCGGCCTGCTGATCTTCCTGGCTTGGAAACCCGGGCTCTACGTTTCCACTCTCAAACCCGGCCAGAACATCATAGCCGTGCTGGTGGACGATTCGCAAAGCATGGCGATCGAAGACGCCGGCTCCCGACGGATCGATCGGGCGCGGGCGTTGCTGGAAAACGGCCTGCTCGGAGCCTTAGCCGCGAATTACCAGACGCGATTGTACCGGGTCGGCACTGGCCTCGAGCCGGTGGATCGCCCTGCAGAGCTCCAAGCGCAACAGCCTGCCACACGGCTCAGCGACGCCTTGAAGGCCATCGCTCAAGAAGCTAGTCGCTTGCCCATCGGGGCGGTGGTCCTGTTAAGCGACGGCGCAGACACCGCGGGCGGTGTGGATCGGGAAACCATCTCGATGTTGCGCAGTCTCAGACTCCCGGTCCACACTGTGGGCTTCGGTGACGACCGATTTCGCCAGGATGTCGAACTCATGGAGGTGGAAGTGCCCGCGCGGGCGCTTCCGCACTCGAAGCTGCCGGTTCGAGTGGGTTTTCGCCAGCATGGCTTCGACGGGCAAACCGCAAGGCTGGTGATCCGGGCTGGAGGGCAAATTCTGGCCAGCGAATCCGTGCGCTTGGCGGGCACAGAGCAGCAGTTTCGCACGTTGGTAGTCGATGCCGGTCCGGCCGGGCCGCGGCAACTTGAGGTGTCGCTCGAGCCCCTGGGTGCGGAGAGAAATGCGCGGAATAATGCTCTGGTCCGCCTGGTTCAGGTGGAGGACCGCAAGGCGCGTTTGCTGTACATGGAAGGCGAGCCTCGTTGGGAATACAAGTTCATCCGGCGGGCATTGGAAGAAGACGCTGGACTGGAACTGGTGTCGATCGTACGGACCACACAGAACAAGATTTACCGCCAAGGCATCAGCCAGCCAGACGAGTTAAAGGAAGGGTTTCCGCAACGCGTTCAGGAGCTGTTCGAATTTGATGGTTTGATCCTGGGCTCGATTGAAGCCAGCTATTTTACGGCCGGGCAAATCGAGCTCATTCGGGAGTTTGTAGACCGGCGTGGGGGCGGGTTGCTGTTTTTGGCGGGCCGGGCCGGTTTGGGAGACGGGGGTTGGGGCACCAGCTCGCTGGGGGAGCTGTTGCCCGTGGTCTTGCCCGCGAAAAAGCCGACCTTCCATCGCGAGCGTGCGGCGGTACGGCTGACGTCAGAAGGAGCCGACCATGTCATCACCCGGTTGGCACCCACAGGCGCGGCTAATCGCGACGTTTGGCAGCGCCTGCCGAAGCTGGCGGACTATCAGGAAGTGGGAGAGCCCAAGCCAGGTGCGGTAGTGCTGACGGAGCTGCTGGACCCACAGGGCAAGGCCCTACCCCTATTGGTGATCCAGCGCTATGGGCACGGTCGAGTGGCAGTATTGGCCACGGGCGGAACGTGGCGATGGCAGATGCAACAGCCCTCAGACGATCGTTCCCACGAAGTGTTTTGGCAGCAACTGGCACGCTGGCTAGTTACTGGGGCGTTGCGCCGAGTGTCGCTCAATTTGCCTGGGTTGGTGCTTTTCGACGAAACGAGTGTGGAGATTCGTGCCCAGGTGCGGGATTCGAATTATTTACCCGCGAGCCTGGCAGAGGTGAAAGCTCGGGTGGCTGGGCCGGACGGCTCGGAAAAGTGGGTCGAGTTGCGTCCTTTGGCTGAGGAACCGGGCGTTTGGACTGCTCGTTGCGAGGTGCCGCATCCAGGGCTATATGTGGTTGAAATTCAAGCATCAGTTAACGGTGAGGCCATCGGCCAGGACGTCGCCGGCCTACTGCGCCAGGATGGGGTGCTCGAGCATTTCCGGACCGAGCAGAACCGGCATTTACTCGAGCAGTTGGCCAAAGAGACTGGGGGCCGTTACTTCCGGCTCAATGAAGCCGCCCAAATTCCTGAGGAGATAGCGTACTCGGAAGCAGGGATCGCGGTGCGGGAATTCAAGGAGTTGTGGGATGTGCCTGCGCTGCTGTTATTGATCGTCGGCCTAAAGGCGGGCGAATGGTACTTACGGCGTCGCTGGGGGGTGGTATGAGTCGCCTGACCCTGGCGTTGTTGTGGATCGCGCTGCCTGCCTGTGCCCTTGACTGGGTGGTGGTCGTGGCGGGCCTGGGGGGAAGCCCAGAGTACGAGCAGCGGTTTTCGCAATGGGCTGCAGAACTGGCAGAAGCCATCAAGACCGCTCAAGGGGCTACTGACGTGGAGGTTACGGTTTTGAGTGGGGGGCAGGCCACTGCTCAAAACTTTCGCCAGCTGCTGGCCACTCAGAGCCAGCGACTCAAGCCAGAGGACCGGTGCGTTGTGATGTTGATTGGCCATGGCAGTTACGACGGCTATGAGTACAAGTTCAACTTGCGCGGCCCGGACTTGAGTGCACAGCAACTTAGACAGCTCTTCGATCAATTGCCCTGCCGACGTCAACTGGTGGTCAACATGACCAGTGCGAGCGGTGCGAGTCTGGCGGCCTGGCAACGACCTGGTCGGGCGGTGATCACCGCTACTCGTAGCGGCCATGAGCGCAATGCGGTGGTCTTCCCCAGGTTTTGGGTGGCTGCGCTAAAAGACCCGGCGGCTGACGGCGACAAAAACCGGGTGATCTCCGCTCTGGAGGCCTTTCGCTACGCGCAACGCAAAACCGAGGAATTCTACCGGTCCCAGCAACGCTTGGCCACGGAACACCCATTGCTGGAAGACACAGGGCAAGGCGAGGGAGTGCGCGATCCTTCGCCGGAGAATGGGCGTGGCTTGCTGGCTGCGGAGTTTGCCTTGGTGCGCCTAGAGCCCCAGCGACAGCTGGTATATACCCCTCGGAAAAGGGAGCTCCTGGCCAAAAAGGAGCAGCTTGAACAAGAGATCGACCGTCTGAAGTACCAGAAGGCAGCGATGCCCGAGCAAGAGTACCGGCAAAAGTTGACGGCGTTGCTCGTGGAGCTTGCGCGCACGCAGCAGGCTTTGGAAGAGGAGCCATGAACGGTCGGTGGCTCAGCTGGGGAGCAGTTTGCGTCGTGGCGATAGCCACTGCTCAAACGCCCGAGGACTGTCACGAACACTATCGACGCGGTCGACTGGCGGCGGCCGAGCGGTGCTTTGCCGAGTTGATTCGGAGTGGAGATCCCTACTATCGTGCCGAAGGCCACTGGGGCCTCGGAGAGTATCAGGAAGCAAACGAAGCCTTTCGCCTGGCGGTTGAGCGCCAGCCTCGAAACGCCCACTATCGGGTTCGTTGGGGGCGACTGTATTTGGATCATTACCAGCCGGCCGACGCCGCGCAGTTGTTCAAAGAAGCCCTGGAAATTGATCCACGAAACGCACAGGCTTTTCTGGGCCTGGCGCTTGTGGCTGCCGAGGAGTTTCAGCCCCGGGCTGAAGAACTGGCGCAGCGGGCTGTGTTGCTTGATCCCCAGTTAGTGGAGGCTCACGAACTATTGGCCCTGTTGGCGCTGGAAGATGGGGACGAGGAGCTTGCGCGTCGCCAGGCGTTGCGCACGGTGGAGCGCTGGCCAGATGCGGTGCAGGCGATGGCAGTGCTCGCCACCATCGAATGGCTTCACGACCGGGATGCGACCGAATGGGAGAAAAAGATCCTGCAGGTGAACCCCGCCTGTGGGCAAGCCTATGCCATTGCAGCGCGGATTTTTGTACTGAACCGTCGTTACGGGGAAGCGATTCGCCTTTACCGTCGTGCGCTCGAATTGAATCCCAAGCTCTGGCGGGCCCGGGAGCAGCTGGGGATCAACTTGATGCGCCTGGGGCACGATGGGGAAGCTCGGGAACATTTGGAGGCATGCTACCGGGCCGGGTACCGTAGCCCGGCGGTAGTCAACACGCTCCGTTTGCTGGACAGTTACCGGAATTTCGAGACGGTGGCGACCACCAGGGCTCGTTTGCAGCTCCATCGCAAGGAAGCCCAGGTTTTACAGGCGTATTTCCGGCGCGAGGTCGAGCGGGCTCTGAGTACGTACGAACAGCGATACCAGCTTCGCCTGGATGCGCCTGTCCGGATCGAGGTATACCCCGATCACGAGGATTTCGCCGTGCGTACCCTGGGCATGCCCGGGCTAGGAGCTCTGGGAGTCACGTTTGGCTCCGTTGTGGCTATGGATAGCCCTTCGGCCAAACAACCCGGCACATACAACTGGGCGAGCACGCTGTGGCACGAACTCAATCACGTGATTGTACTGGCGCTCAGTCGCCACCGGGCGCCCAGGTGGTTCGTCGAAGGGATGGCGGTGTACGAAGAAAATCGGGCGTCCCCTTATTGGGTCGAGCCCTTGGAAATTCGAATGCTCCAAGCGATTCAGGAACGTCGCCTGTTGCCGATTCTCGAGCTGGATCGAGGATTCATCCGACCCCAGTACCCGGCTCAGGTAGCCGTCTCTTACTTCCAGGCTGGCAAGGCGTGCGCGTACATCGACGAGCGGTGGGGATTCGATAAGTTGCTCGCGATGGCTCGGGAGTTTGCGACTGGCGCCACCACCGCGGAGGTGTTGCAACGTGTGCTCGGTGTGACCCCCGCAGAATTCGACCAGGGGTTCTGGCATTGGCTGGACCAGAAAGTCGGCCCGATGGTTCGGGCTTTCGACTCTTGGCGCCAGGGAATGAAAGAGCTATTGGAGCTGCGCAAGCAAGGACTGCACGAACGCGTTCTGGAACAGGGGCGACGGGTGCGGGATTTGTACCCGGACTACGTGGAACAGGACAGTGCTTACGAGATCCTCGCAGAAGCGTACCTGGCCATGGGAGCACGTACTGAAGCCATTGAGGAGTTGAAGCGTTACGCGGCCCGCGGGGGA
>JAUQPO010000150.1 GCA_030550335.1 Acidobacteriota bacterium | reverse complement strand
ACTCAAATCGGTCCTGCCGAGTTTGACCAGAGCAAAGGCCAGCGACAGGCGCGGGTTCATCTTCCTTTCGGAGTTGAAGAGTTGTTCCAACCGGGTGGCGTCCTGGGGGTTGCCTAACCGACCCAGGCCCTCTGCCGCAGCTGCCCGCAACTCGGGATCCTGGTGAGTCAAATAGCTTTCTAACAGGGGCCTATTCTGCTCGTTCGGCAACATAGCTACGGCGCTCAGCGCCGCACGCTCGATGTTTCGGCTACGGGCGCGCGAAAGCACTTCCCGCAGTTCCGGTAATGCACCATAATCGCGCAGCAACCCGAGCGTCTCGATAGCTTTCACGCGGATCCGCTCGTCGGGGTCACGAATGAGATAGCGTATACGCGGGCCCGCGCTGAGGTCGCGGATCTTTTGCAGTGCCACGAGCGCCTCGTACATCACCCGTGTGTCCTTGCTCCGCAAAGCTTCCACGAGGTCGTCCACTGCAGCCCTACCCCGCAAAATTCCCACCGCTCGGGCCGCATTCGCCCGTGCTTCCATGCTGGTACCGCCACGAGCGACCCGTCCCAAGGCCCGCACGACGTCTTCGCGGACCTGAACGTTCAGTGGCACCACTTGGTCGTTTTCTTCGCTGAACCGCGCTTTGATGGCAGCACCCAGACGCCGGAACGGAACCGTTATGCCGGTCTTCACATAACCCGGCAAATAAAAATTCACCAGTCCATCGGTAGCCCAGATCTGCACTTCAGGATCCGGATCGCGAGTCGCCTCGATGAGCAGATCCAAGCTGTCGGCCGTACCGATTTGGACGATGGCCTGGACGGCTTCACGACGTACCCGAACTTCCGGATCCCGCAGGTACTGGCCGAGTTGCGGCAATCCTTTGCGTCCTTGCTCTTTCAGACGCTCAATCGCGCGCAGCCGCTCTTTGACTGCGCCTGAGCTGGTTTCTTGGGTGAGCGCGGGCCAGGTGGCCAACACAGCGATACACATAGCGATCCCACAACGGCCTAACCGCATATCCCCAATGTATGTCAGCCCCTGGAGGGATGGCGAGATCTGGTGAGGGGAACTGAGAGCGCGCGTTGAGAGGCAGGAGCTAGTTGGATTCGCTTGCCGGACGAGTGGTAGGCGGGGCTGGATTCGAACCCTGCACCCTCCTCCGTGTAGCGGAGGCGCTCTACCCTTGAGCTACCCGCCTACCGACCGATCCTATTCCCGACTCATTATGGCACGAGCCGTATCAGATGGGGACCAATCCAGCGGGTCAGGCTGAGCGGCAGGCGCCGCCACAAGCGTACGGCCCATTGGTAGCGTGGATTCAACGGCGTATAGTTGGGCAGCGTCTTCCTGCGCACCAAGCGAACCTCGTATGGCAGTTCCTTGCACTCCATACCCCAATGGGCTTTAAAGGCGAAAGAGCCCGTGCCGAGTTTGCTCCGCCCAAAGTCAAAGATTCGGATGCCGCGTGCCGCGGCGGCGCGCATCAGGTCAAAGTACATGTAGTCGTTAGGGGCGTACTCCCAGTAGGCCGGATCAGAGGCTCCGTAGTAAGGAAGGACCCGATCGCGGAAGTAAAAGCTCATGACCACCGCGACCAGGCGTCCCTGCAGCAGCACCTCGCGGATCTCCAAAGCAGGGCCAAAGCGCTGTTGGAGGATTTCGAAGTAACGGCGCGGGAAGCAGGGTGTACCAAGGCGGCGCAGGTTGCGGCTGTAGAGATCGAAAAAACCGTCGAGAGATGCCGTGACTCGAGTCTCGTAAGGATGACGCAAGGCCTTGCGGATCATGTACCGGGTCTTGCGGGGAATGCTCTGTAGGATTGCCGATTCGTCGCTTGGGAGCTCACTTTGAAAAGTCGCGTAGCGCCGGACCAGATGGAATCCATTGAGTTGATCGTCGGAGGCGTTCCGTAGCTCCAGGTACTGGGTACGGAGCTGCTCGGCCAGCTCGCATGCCCGCCCGACTAACGCTCTTTTCGCTTCCTCATGAGAGGCCAGCACGCCGCCGTAAACGGCGAAAGGCGTAGACAGTAGAACGCGCCCCATGAGGAGGTTCTGGACCAGGAACAGCGGCAGTAGGCCAGCCACCCTACCCTGTTCCAAGGCCAGCAAGTACAGAGGCTGATAATGGAAGACCTCGGCGACGACGTCCCGCCAGTGGGTCAAATGGAACGGACTGCCCAACGGATGCTCGTAGACGTAAGCGTTCCACTCTGCCTCTAGCGCGGGTTCCAGGCTTCGAACCACCAGGTCCACGGGATTCAACATCATTATCGGGCGCCGGGCAGTCGATCCGAAGATATGGAATTGCGCCGGGCCTGCTCTCAGCGCCGGCGGGCACAGGCCGGTGCCCAGTCACCCAGAAATACGAAGGCACTACGTCACTTATCCCCTTGGATACCCTCGGGCCTTGCACATGAGTAGGCGGCTGCTGGCTGCCCCCTCCGCTTTAGAGCAGAGCGAACAGCCGACCGGTTCCACTTGCGAGCCCCCTGCCTGGGCTGCTTAACTTGCCAGTGTGGGGATCCACAGAGCGCAGCTAAGACGTGACGTGGTTCTGGTTTGCGGGATTTTAGTGGCTCAGGCCGTTGGCTTGTCGTTGCTTTCCCGACCGGAGCAATCTCCGCCAGCGCGTCCCCTCGCGGAGTTTCCCCGTGAGATCGGACGGTGGCGCCTGGTCCAAGAAGGGGTCGTCGAGGATCGGATTCGCGAGGTGTTAAAGGCGGGGGACTTGTTAAATCGTGTTTACAAGGCGCCGGGTGAGCCATATGTGAGCCTGTTCATCGCCTATTTCCCGACGCAGCGCACAGGAGTTGTACCTCACTCACCGAAAAATTGCCTACCAGGCAGTGGTTGGGCTCCTGTGGAATCGGGGCGCCTTAAGCTGACCACTCCTTCCGGGGCCTTGGGACTCGAAGTGAACCGGTACGTTGTGGAGAATGCAGATCACCGAGGTGTGGTCGTGTACTGGTACCAGTCACATGCGCGAGCGGTGGCGAGCGAATATTGGGCCCGGGCGTACCTAGTGTGGGATTCGTTGCGACTGCGCCGCTCCGACACCGCACTGGTGCGGGTAGTCGTGCCGGCTGATGGAATAGGAGAAGCTCGGGCGACTGAGCTGGCGATCGAGTTCGCGCAAACCGTCTACCAAATCCTCACGACCCACTATCCGCAGTTTCAACCGGTGAATGCCGGCAGGTCCACCATGGGCGCTAGAGATCAGAAGCCGAAGGCGATGCCCACGCTGAATTCCTGATTGCGCAAGATGGTTCCGAACTTGGTCTCCTCTTTGAACTGCAGGTCGTAAGGGCCTCCGGCGATGTAATCGCGCACGTCGAGGCGGATGAGAAAGTGCTTGGCCGGCATCAGCTTGATACCTGCGCCGTAGTTGACACCCCATTTGCGGGAACTGCCACGATCCCATTCCTCCCAGCCCGGGTCACCGTAGCGGTGCGCTTGCAAGCCCCCAGTCATGTACGGTCGCCAGCGCTCGTCACGGGGCATGAAGTAGATCAGGAAGTTGTAGAAAAACGTATCCACGAAAATCCGGCTTTCGAACGTTTGCTTGACTTCGTTCACGACGATCCGGCTCCGCAAGTTGCCATAGGCCCGGACAAAGCCGAACTCGTGGCCGTAATAGCCGGGGGTGTTCCAGGTCAAGCGCGCTCCCCAGGCCGCCCCGCCCCGCAGCAGCGTATCGTCGTCTTCTCGGGTGGCCTTGGTTTCGTTGATGGAACCCAAGGGCTTGGGGCTAACTCGCCAGTAGGTACGGATCGGGGCAAGCTCCCACTTTTGCGCGTAACAGGGAACCAACCATGCACACAAGGCGGAGAGGAGAATCCATATCGAGTGCTGCGTTCCACGATTCATCGGAACCTTCACCGGTGCAAGCGGCTCGAACTGCGAGGCCGTGTAACTTTCCCATTATCCCTTAGGGCGCCCCTTACTACGCCCAGCGCGCCATTTACAGGTGATTTCGCCACCCAACCCGAAATCCGAACAGACTTCCGCAAAGAGTTTTTGCGATTTGTCTTGATTGCGGCACGCACGCGGCATAGAATACAGGCCGGAAAGGGGGAACCATGGAGCGGAGACTCCCGGTGAATCTCTCGCTAATAGCCGCTTTGGGTATCGCCGTTCTAGCCAGTTTTCCTTTGCTGGCCCAATTTGGGACCGCGACCATCACGGGCCGGGTCACCGACCCCTCGGGGGCTGTTGTTCCTGGGGTCTCGGTGGAGGTCGTGCATCTGGAGACCAACTTTCGTTACACCGCGCAAACGAACGCAGAGGGGATCTACCGCGTAGCCTCGCTTAACCCGGGCCGCTACCGGATCAGCTTCGAGGCTGAGGGCTTCAAGCGGTTCGTCCGCGACAACGTAGATCTTCGGCAAGGGGATGTGTTGGCGATCGACGTGACGCTGGAGATCGGCGCAGTTGCCGAGTCCATCGAAGTGAGCGGCCGGCCTCAGTTACTGGAAACGGAGACCTCTGCTACAGGAACGACCGTTCAAGGCGAGGTGATTTACGACCTGCCGATCTACCAGCGGTGGCTTCCCTCGGTACTGCAACTGGTGCCCGGTATGCAGCAGTCGGGCTACGCCTGGGGTGGATCACTCGGCGCTTATCACATCGCTGGACAGCGCAGTAGTGCCATAGCGTTTTACGAAGACGGGGTCAATGCACAGGATCAGGGGGCCGGGACACAGAACATCAATCCCATCATGAACGCCGTAGCCGAGGTCAAGGTGCTCACCACCACGTTACCTGCCGAATACGGGCACTCGGCTGGCGGTGTGATCAGCGTCGTGAAAAAGTCCGGCACGAACCAATTCCACGGCCTAGCCTCCATTTTCGGGCGCTCGCGGAGCATGCAGCACCGACGCTTTTTTGACAAGTGCCGGACTTCCCAAAACGATCCAGTCCAAGGGTGCACCGAACAAATGGTGTTCTTCTTGCAGCCAGACTTCAACCTGAGCGGTCCGGTTTGGCTGCCCAAGCTGTACGACGGCCGTAACAAGACGTTCTGGCTTGTGGCCTATCAGAAGCTCATCGAGAAAAAGACCAACCAGTTCATTGGGACCACCCCTACGGCGGCGATGAAAAACGGCGACTTCACTTTTAACGGGCTGGGCCGGCCTTTGTATGACCCCTGGAGTACGCGGCAGCTACCGAATGGGACTTGGACGCGAGATCCGATCCCGGGCAACATCATCCCGAAGAGTCGCTTCGACCCTGTGGCCCGCAAAATTATCGAAATCGATCCCTGGGTACCGGAGAACCAGCCCGGGCAATTCGATTCCCGCGGCCCTGTCGACAATCTGATCTACGATGAGCACGCGCGGGTGTTCTTCGAAGACTGGAGCGGACGGATCGATCATCAGTTCAACCCGTACGTGAAAGTCTATGGGAGCTACACGTACAATTACCGAAGCGGCAAGGGCCGCCCGAGCAACATCCGCATTCGGGATTTCGACGGCGAGCAAGGCAACGAGACGCCGGAACGCATGTGGAACGGGTCAGTGGGGAACACCTGGGTGATCAGCCCCACGGTGGTCAATGACATTCGGCTGGGATACTTCCGCCGTCTGCGGCGCAAGATGGTGCCTTCCTACGGCAAGAACTGGCCCCAACAGTTGGGCATTCCCAACGTCGCACCGGACTTGATGCCGGCGTTCGGCAGTGGCAGCGCGTTCAGTCCCGAATCCATCTATGGGCTAACGGTCAGTGGCCCGAACACCCGTGCCGGTGACACTTGGTCGTTCCGCGAAGACTTCTCCTTCGTCCGAGGCCGGCATGCTTTCAAAACCGGCTACGAGCTGCTACGCTTCCGAATGAATTTCTCCCAAATCAACCGGCCCAGCGGTGATTTTCGCTTCGACAACATGACGGCTGGCTTACAACCCAACGGCCAGCCTGTGCCGAACACTGGCAACACCTTTGCGGGGTTCCTGTTGGGCGCGGTGCGGCAAGCCACGTTCGATTCTTACCTGGCGGCCTGGCTACCGCGCTCGGCCATTCACAGTGTGTACTTCCAGGACGATTGGAAGGCGACCCCCAATCTGACGTTCAACATTGGTATCCGGTACTCCAATGAGACGCCGTTCACCACGAAGTGGAGGCAGCTGACGAACTTTGATCCCAATGCTATCGACGACGTCACAGGGCGCAAGGGTGGGTTCGTTCACCCGCGCAAGCCTTTGTTCAAGCGGGACAACAACAACTTCCAACCGCGCTTTGGCATGGCCTGGAGATTCCACCCGCGTTGGGTCTTGCGGGGCGGCTTCGCGGTCAATACGGTGGACATCAAGTATCCGAGCGAATGGAGCCACATCGAGGAATACTACACGCTGGTGAACTTCCAGCAGCCTCCTGGGGATCCTCGACCGGTGTTTCGCCTCAGCGACGGCCCACCCAGGTTTCAGCTGAAACTGCGGCCAGATGGCACTGCTCCCTACTACGGGACCAACTACAGCGCTCGCACAGCAGAATTCATGGATGGACACCTCCGCAATCCTTACGTTCTGAACTGGAACACCAGCATCCAGCTGCAGCTGAGTGCGAACTACCTGCTGGAGCTCAGCTATCAGGGTTCAGCTGGTGTCAGGCTCGTCGAGCGCTGGGAGTACAACACCTTCCCCATCGATTTTGGTGCCAACGATCCAGCATTGCGCGAGGCAGCCTTTGCTCGTCCTCAGGATTTCCGTCCCTTCCCGCACTTCGGTAGCATTTTGTACCGCTCGAACATGGGTCACTCGACCTACCACGGCGGGACGATCAAGCTCGAGAAGCGCTATTCTGCGGGCTTGACGTTCATCACCTTTTACACCTTCTCGAAGTCTATTGACAGTCAAGACAGTGACAACAGCGGCTCGGGTGTCGCCCCGATCCAAAACCGCGGACTGGAAAAAGCGCGCGCCGGTTGGGACCGCAACCATCGCTTCAGCTTCACCGCCACCTATGAACTGCCATTTGGTCAAGGGCGGCGCTGGTTGAACCGAGGTGGCATAGTGGACTGGATCTTTGGCGGATGGGAAATCGCGGGCATCCAAACGATGGAAAGTGGAACACCGTTGAATTTCACTTTCGCGAACAGTCCTTACAACTACTTCCCCACCTGGGTAGGAGCACGCCGACCCAACGTCGTGGGCAAGCCCAGGATCCGGAAGAACTGGCGCGACTTCGGTGGCGATCGCTTCAACAGCAACAACATTAACCCCGTCATCGACATCAATTACTTCGCATACCCGCCGGCGTTTACTCCGGGCAATGCCGGCCGCAATATCGTGACTGGCCTGCCCCTCATCTGGACCACCGTGTCGGCACAGAAGAACTTCCGCATTAAGGAGCGCCTGCGCGCCCAGCTGCGGTGGGATATGAACAACCCGTTCAAGACGTTCAACTTCGACCCACCCACCACCACCGTGGATTTCAAAAACCCCAAGAGCTTCGGGAAGGTGACGTCGGACCCGAGGACTGCGTCTTGGGGTGGTCAGCCGTTGATGAACTTGACGCTGGCCTTGCTCTGGTAAGAGCTAGCGCTAAGGCTCCTACACCCCTGGGGTACCGAATCAAGTGCCCCAGGGGCTTCATCTGATCGAGTCGCCCTACGCCCACGGGCTCGGTCGCCCTCAGCGCGGGCAGGGATTGGTGGTCGATCCCCTCAGGAGCTCGCCGACAAGAGGCACCGTAGGTGCTCTCGATTTAGGGAGCGGCCCAGGCGCAAGCACTCGAAACAGGGCGCTTCCCGGCGGCCATGGCGTTGAGGCGAAAAACTCCTGGCCGTAGCTAGTGGCCATTTCGACGCTGCGTGAGTTTTCGACTCGGCCACTCGGCGAGGCACCGACGCCTTGGTCCCCAGGTTGCCTGAGTAGATGCCCCGAACTGAGGCCAACGCTGTGACGGCTAGCTAAAAGGGTTAACCGCTCTAAGTACCTTATGGTGGCCTGAACATCGTGGCCGTCTTCCAACAAACCAAGGGGGACCGTAATGCCGCCGGGGCGATCCCCGCCGCGTGGTTCCCTTCCTTTCGGTCATCACTGTAGAGCGAGCAGGTGGGTTCCGCATCGCCAATCGCGAGCGCGTCCGCGATGCACGAACAGAGAGAGCCCATCACAACCTCAGGGCGTACGAAGGATCTGTGACTGGGATCGCAGCATCCAATGGTATGTGACGGCAGCCTGGGCTGCGCGTGGCAGCCGCAGTGGCGTTCTCTCCCACTCCGGTCGTTGCTTCGCACCAAATTTCCGGTGAGTAGCATGAGCATCCCCGAGCACATTCGGACCGAAGCGTTTCTTCAGGAGCTGACCACACCGGA
>JAUQPO010000149.1 GCA_030550335.1 Acidobacteriota bacterium | reverse complement strand
GTGGCAAACAAGATCGGCATGATTTCAGCGGCGCTGAGTTCGGCAAGCTCCAGGGCGCGAACCAGACGCAGGTGACCGTCGTGCAAAACCGCCAGGCTGAGGATTGTCCCATCAAGTTTGGCCAATACGTGACACCCGGAGGAGGGCACTAGATTGACTGCACACAGCATGGAGGTAGTCACATGCCCAGGGTGAAAACCCGCCTGACGGAAGGCGGCCTCATATGGCCCCACGATCGCTATAGCAGCCACTGCGACTACCACTTCCACCGCCCCTGCTGGCCGTCGCTCCTGGACGACGTAGCTGAGCTGCGCCAGATCTAAATCAAACGGAATGCTCTTCCTTAACCGGAACCGGATCAAAGACTCCCGATCCTGAGGCTTTCGCGGCCATTCGTCGAATTCCAAAACCATGACCCGAGCGCTGTAATCGGGCAGGATTAGCGCAGCCGGGCGAGGTCGCGCGCGGGGTCGATCAGGTGCTATCCCTTGAACGAGCGCCAGCAATCGGTCTGGATCCTGAACGTTGTCCTCTACCGGATTCACACGCAAGACGCCGGGTTCAATCGGCACCGAACCGAGCCGCCATGAGCCATTGTGGTGGGCGAAATGCAGCGCCGTAGCACCAATCTCGAAGATCCAGCTCGGCGGTGGTTCCGCTAGCAGCTTTCGAAACCAGCCGGCGATGCTCGATCTAACGCTCCCCATCGCTCTGCCTCAGCTCTCGATGAAGGTCACTTTGTTCAGCTCGCGCAGCGTCGTGATCCCGGCCTTGACCTTTTCGAGGCCCGCTTCACGCAAGAACACCATGCCTTCCTCTCGGGCGGCGCGCTTCAGCTCAGACGTCGGGCGCCGCGCTAGGATCAGTTCACGGATCCGCTCGGTTACGCCGAGTAGCTCCTCGATGGCAGTTCTGCCGCGGTAACCTGTGCCACCACACTCTAAGCAGCCTTGCCCCTCATAGAAGGTCACATCCCGCCACTCGCGCGGGTCAAGCCCGCTCTCGATTAAATACTCGTCGGGGTACTGGACCGGTTGCTTGCAGTGAGGGCAGATCACCCTCACTAGGCGCTGGGCCAGGATGCAGTTCAGGCAGGAAACGAAGTTATAGGGCTCAACGCCCATGTTGAGGAACCGCCCGATCACGTCGAACACGTTGTTCGCGTGAACGGTGGTGAAGACCAGGTGGCCAGTCAAAGCCGCATTAATGGCGATCTGCGCCGTCTCCTGGTCGCGGATCTCACCCACCATGATCTTGTCTGGATCGTGCCGAAGGATCGATCGCAGACCTCGAGCGAACGTCAGCCCCTTCTTCTCGTTCACCGGGATCTGGGTAATCCCTTTGATCTGGTACTCGACCGGGTCTTCGATGGTGATGATTTTGTCTTCGTCGTTCTGGATCTCGCTCAGCGCGGCATAGAGCGTCGTCGTCTTACCTGAACCCGTGGGACCAGTGACCAGGATCATGCCGTAGGGCTCCCGAATATAGCGGCGGAACTTGATTAAGTCCCGCTCCGAGAAGCCGATCACGTCCAGGCTCAACCGAGCGAATTTCTCGCTGAGAGATTCTTTGTCGAGCACGCGCAGCACAGCGTCCTCGCCATGGATCGTGGGCATGATCGAGACCCGGAAGTCGATCAGGCGATTCTTGTACCGGACTCGGAACCGGCCGTCTTGCGGGATCCGCCGCTCCGCGATGTCCAATTCGGACATCACCTTGATGCGAGAGATGATTGCCGAGTGCCAGTCCTTGGCGATGGGAGGCATGGCGTACTGTAGCACGCCGTCAATGCGGTACTTGATGACCACTTCGGTATCGCGAGTCTCGATGTGGATGTCGCTGGCACGCCGCTCCAGTGCATTGAAGATCACCGTATCGACCAGCTTGATCACCGGCGCTATGTCTGCATCGGCAGCCGTCAGCTTCTCGATCGACAGCGTCTCCTCTGAACTCTCTTCTTCCGCCACCACGTCCAGGGTGAATCCCTCGGTGACCTCCTCCAACACCCGCTGGGACTGCTCCGTCTTTTTCAGCAGCTCGGCGATCTGCGAGGCCGCAGCGACGCGGATCCGCAGCCGCTTCCGCAACAGGATCGAGAGCTCGTCGATCAGGTTCAAGTCCCGCGGGTCGGCCAGCGCGATCTCCAAAACCCCGTTCTCTGCCCGCAAGGGCACGAAGTTGTACCGGAACATCAGGTCCACGGGGACGCTACTCAACAATGTGTGGTCGATTCGCACGTGGCGCAGGTCCACGAACTCGCAACGGTAACGCCGCGCGAGCGCCTGCGCTTGGGCGATCTCCTCTTCTTCCGACAAGCGCCGTGCCTGTGGCTCCGTCGGTCGACTGGCCATCGTTTACCTCCTTAGCTGCAGCCCGTTCCTCAATCCCCTCAGGGACAGCTCGCCTGCCCTCTAGATCAACGCAAGGTGTCCGCCAGGGAGAAAATCGGTAAGTAAAGCGAAATCAAAACGAAAGCCACGAAAACACCCATGAAGATCATCAACGCCGGCTCGATTAACGACAGCACGGCCTGGAGCCGTGTCTGCACATCTTCCTCGAAGAATTCGGCTACACTGTTGAGCATCGAAGCCAGCGCGCCGGTCGACTCGCCGACTTCGATCATGTCCACCGCGATCGCCGGAAACAGGCCCGTCTGGGCCAGTGACCGTGCCAAGCCCTGGCCTTCGCGCACGGCCTTCCGCACTTGTTCCAACGCCTTCCGGAGCAGCACGGAAGCCTGGGAGCCCGCCGTTGTCTCCAGTGCAGGCACCAGCGGGATGCCACCGGAGAGTAGCGTGCTGAGGATGCGTGAGATCTGTGCCGTCTGGTACTTGATCCAGATCTCGCCGAGGATCGGGGTACGGAGCTTCCACCGGTCGATCCGCTCCCGCGCTCGCTCGGACTGTGCCCACAGGTGAAATCCCAGCCCTGCCAGTACCAGCGCTGCAACGGCGGCCAGGATGTAATTCCGCGCCGTCGTCCCCACAGCAATCAAGATCTGCGTGGGGCGCGGCAGCTGCGCCGCCATGCTTGCGTACAGCTGGGCGAAGTTGGGCACGACATAAGTAACCAGGAACACGATCAGCCCGATCACTAGAACCACCAGTAGCGACGGATACAACAGCGACAGCAGCAGCTTCCGGCGGACCGCCAGCGACAGCCGCTGGTAGGTGATAAACCGCTCGAGTACGTCAGCAAGTGAACCGCTTTTCTCGCCCGCGAGCAAGGAACTGATGTATATGGGCGAGAACACACCCTGGCGCTCGAACGCCTCAGACAGGCTCGCCCCCGTGCGTATCTCTTCCGCCACGGCGCGCACATATCGCGCCAGTCTCGCGTCACTGAAACGCTCGCCCAACAGTTCCAGGGAACGCAAAATGGGCAAGCCCGCTCGCACTAGCGTCAGGAACTGCTGGTTGAAGATCAAAAATCGTTCCGGGTTGATCCCGCGACGTCCGAAGAAGCTCCTGCGTAACCGGGTTGACGTCTTGGGCCGAACCGTGTAGACCAGAAAACCCCGCTGGCTGATCTGCCTGCGTGCCTCTTGCTCAGTGCGCGCCTCCACGGTGAGGTGGTGAAGCTTGCCACGCCCATCAGCGCAACTAACCACCCACTCAGTCACGGCTCTGCTCACCCCCCTCCTGCCCCACACCGACCTCCACCACCTCCACCCCGGGCGGCGGCTGGAATCGAAACAGCCTCATTGGGACACCTGGATTGAGCCGTTCACCCGCGAAGCGGAACTCCATGCGGCTCTGATCCCGACCGTGAATCACCAGACGGCGGATGCTGTAGTCAGGGCCGACAAGTAACTCCACGTGGCTGTAAGCTGCCGTTTCCTGCTTGGGAAGCGCTTGGATCCAAATCGCGTCGTCCTGATGTCGCCCCCGAAACTCACGGAAAAAGCGTCGAAAGTCCAGTTCCCCCATCAACACGGCCAAAGGGGCACGCCAGTCACCGCTCGCGCGCAGGGGCATCTTCTCTACCCGGCGGCTCAACGGGCTATAAAACCAAACCGAGCTCCCGTCGCTGACAAACAGCTTGCCCGCGGGTTCGTGGTATTCCCAACGCATGAGCCTGGGTTTACGGAAGTACGCTATGCCACGTTCGGCTCGCGGTGGCCGGCCCGGGGCCCAATAGATCTGCTCAAAACTCACCTCCAGTGTGCGCAAGTGGTTGTAGCGTTTCTCGACCGCGGACAATACCTCGCCAATCCTGGGCTGTCCCAAAGCCGCGGCCGCGGCCAACAGGCACACTGCGACACCTCTACTGTGCCCCACATTGCTTTAGACGATCTCCGATCCACAACTGTGGAACCACCCCGCAAGCCTACACCTACACGGACAACCCAGCGCCGAATGTAGACTAAAGCCCGCGCGAAGCCCAACAAGACGCCACGATGCTCCGGAGCCAAGGGTCGCTCCGGCTGGAGAGCCTCTCCGGGGGGCCTGCATTCCAGCCTCGGCTTGTGTAGCTGAAGCGTGCCTCGCAGTACACGGTCTAAGTCTAAACGCCTCCCTGGCGGTTAGAGCCGGTCCGGCGAGGTGCACCCGCGGCCGTCGACAGCCCTTGCGTACAGGGTCCAGACATCAAACGCTGTGCGGGCCTCGACCAGTGCGGCCTGGCGTTGAGTTAAAGGGTTTGGCGTTAGGTGGTTGTACCCCATGCGCCCAGCGCCCGCCCTACGGTCTGCGGGTTCAAACCCGCCATATCCAGAGCCTCAACCTCAAACTGGCTAGCTGTGGTGGGAGAGGCGAGGTGAATTTCGGGAACGGCGCCAGCTCGCCAATCGTTAACGCCCGCGCTACCATGCGGGCACCGCTTCACCCGAGGCCGCGGTGCTTACAGAGCCAGCCTCAGCGTCAAGGGCCCACGTAGCCCTACTGCTCCTCAATCTCACTGAGGGCAGCGCGAAGGGCGCCGCGTGCGGTCGAATACAACGGCTCGCGCGCCATGCGTACTTCAGAAACTGCCAACGGGAATCTCACAGCCCTCAAGGCTCGCTCGAATCGCTCCCGAAACCCCCGGGGTTGTGCGGTCCCACCACTCAACACAATTGGAACTGGCTGCTCAATCTTACGCGTGGCGCGGAGCCGGCCAAAGACCTCGCACATGGTGTGGATCAACTCACGGATGACCTCGTCGTAGTAGACCGAGATCGCGTAATGGCGCTGATCCTGAGGCTGGCCATTGAGCGAGAACCGCTGTTCTTTTTCGATACGGATCACCCACGGTTGCTCACCAAGGGAGGCAGCTGCGCTGGCGTCGATGTAGTCGCCGGCTTTGGGAATGCTGAAGCTGGCGAGGGGCACAGCCAGGAAGGCCAGTGCAACGTTGCACAGGCCGCCACCACAACTAATGCCGATACCCGAATAGTTGGTGTCCTCGAGTTCGCCATAAATGACAGCCAGCCCTTCGTCGACGCTGGTACACCGGAATCCGCGCTCAGTCAAAAGGTTTCCTAGCGCTGCCTGGTGGAAGGCTACGGTGCCTTCCCCTTCCACCGGCGGTCCGGGCACGCTGTAACAGACCAGCGTGGAGCCCGGCTCGACGCCAGTCAGCATCGTGTCCAGAATTCTGCCAATAGCGTCGATGTTGGCGGGCTCACTAGGATTGAGCACGCCGGCTCGCATGGGCCGACGAGTCTCCAATCCAAGCATGGTCGCGAACCGTTCGGCCGCATTGCCATGCACCAGCAATTCGCCATTCACTCGGGAGTAAGGAATTTGCTCCCTCCGAAGCGCCACCTCCGTCATGCGCGAGTACCGGATCGAAACAAAAGCGTTCAGTTCGCTCCGAAACCGGTACTCGGAATCTTCGATGCTGGCCACCACGATGTGGCTGGTGCCCACGTCAATGCCAATGGCGTGCTGGGGTTTGTCAAGTTTCGAACTCATAGCGTGTCTCCCTATTCAAATTGCGTTGCCCGAGCCAGCGGAGAATCTCCTGATATCGCTGGCGCATCCGGGCTGCGTATTGCTCGGCGGTCAATCCCGCAGCCCGCGCACGCCGCTCCATCTCACTCCGACCCAGCCGGATACATTCGGCGAACCCGGACCGGGAACGTTCGACGGTCACCGGGTCGTAATGGAAACCGAACAAGGCGACTGCAGGGGAGGCGATTCGGTAATTGTCCGGCAGGCCCAGCTCTCTGTAAGGCAGCCCATCGGCCCAGTCCAGATGGTTCCCGACCCTCAACGAACGAGGGTTCACTGAGACTTGGGCGTGAGTGACACAATTTTGCGCTGGGATTCCGTAACGGCTGCGCAGCATCTCGACCAGCAGCCGAGCGGCACGCAGTTGTGCTTCCGTCGTCTCAGGCTGGCTGAGCTCATCGCCTGTGCGCGCCTCGAAGGCGATCCCAATGAAGCTACCATTAAGGTTGATGTAGAGGGCGGCCTGATCCTTCCACACGGAATAGCCTGCATGGTGAGCCACGTGCTCATCCTGGACCACCCGATAAACCCGGCCGAAACGATCGATCAGATAGTGATAGACTCGGTTGCGCCGCAGGTACTCCAGAAGGTTGGTGCCCAAGCGCAGCAATTGGCGCGTATGCCGGGGTTCGAATGGAGCTAACTGGCTCTCAGTGGAATGAAAGACGATGCCCACGGGTTGGTGGCCCCACGCTTTGATCTCCAGGCTCTCGGGATCGAAGATGGGGTACAGCCGAGGCTCACCCGCGGTCTGGTAGCTCACGTCGACGTATAGGCCGTTGCTGTAAGTCTCCCAGTTGCCCCTCCGCTCAACGAACCAGACCCGGCTGCCACTCCCTCCAACGGGTGCGACTGGTGGCGTAGGGCGAGGAGGCTCGGCCGGTGCCTCCCAACGGGCGTCACCGATCTTTCCCGCAAACACCAACAACAGGACCATCGCCGCGGCAATCTGCCGGGCGGAGTGTCTGGCTGCGCGCGGAGGGTCCTCGAAAAACAAGGGCAAACCCCCAGCGATGCGCAAGTACCGCAAGCGAGCGACAGGGTCTCGAATCCGACCCGCCCGCCAAGCCCGTAGGCGCAGCTGGAGCGGATGCCCAGCCAAGTCCACCGCTCTTGGCCAACCTCCCCATCCACTAAGTTCGGCGGGACTGAACAAGCTCTCCAGGGGGCTGGCTCTCGAAGGGCCCTCTTGCGAGTGGCCTCGTCGAAAGTGCGGCGGGTTAGGGCGAGCTTACAATCGTAGCAGCGAGTACTCGACATGCTCCCCACTCGACGGGCCTTCCTCGCTACCACCGGGGTGCCACCCTGGCTACTGAGGCTCGTTCGAGCGCAACTCACAGGCCGCCCCTCACCCTTCCGCAAAGAGAATCTCGTGGCCTGGTGCATCGTCCCCTTCGACGCGCGCAAGCGCGGGCCGGACGAACGAGCACAAATGCTCCAGCGCTTAGGACTGAAGCGCTTGGCTTACGACTTCCGAGCCGAACATATCCCTACGTTCGACCGGGAGATCGACGCACTCGAGCGCTACGGCATTGAGCTGACCGCTTTCTGGCTTCCAACCGATCTTGAACCAGAACGCAACACGCTGGTGCACATAATCTTTGACTTAATTGAACGGCGTGGCGTCCGACCTCAACTCTGGGTCACGTTGAGCGGGACCGAGACACGCGAATTTTTAGCCCTGCCCGAGTGGGAACGCCTCGATCGCGCTGCGCGAGCCATCTTCTACCTGGCCCAGCGAGCCCGCCGGCTTGGCTGCAAAGTGGGGTTATACAACCACGGGGGTTGGTTCGGCGAACCGGAAAACCAAATCGCCATCGTCCGGCGGCTGCGGTTGGACAATATAGGCATCGTCTATAACTTCCACCACGGGCACGAGCATCTGGATCGCTTCGGCGAGCTTTACCCGAGAATGCTGCCGTATCTGATCGCCATCAATCTCAACGGAATGCGCAAACAAGGCCCCCAGATTTTGCCTTTGGGCTCGGGGGATCACGAGCTGGAGATGCTGCGCCTGATTCTCCAAAGTGGCTATCAAGGCCCGGTGGGGATCCTGGGCCACCGGCCAGAGCTCGATGCCGAAGAGAGCCTTAGGCAAAACCTCGAGGGATTGCGGCGACTGCTTGAGTGTTTGGGCGATCAAGACGCCCTGGCCACTTACCGTTGAAGCAGCCCGGACAACTCAGCGCGGCTGAGTCAGCTGGCACACTACACGCGTCAACGAAAGCGGAGGCAGCACATTCTGCAGGCGGTCCGGCGAGACCAAACGCCACGTGGTGGGCATAGGGCGGATTCGCTCCGGATCATCCCAGCGGTTGCGTTCGAGCAAGGACGAAGCCGCAAGAGTCGTTGCGCTGGCCTGGGTGGCCGAAAA
>JAUQPO010000148.1 GCA_030550335.1 Acidobacteriota bacterium | reverse complement strand
ACGGCCTCCGAACCCGTGGAGAAAAGGAATACCTTTTCGAGAGGCGGAGGGAGCAACTTCACCAGCCGTTCGACTAACCGGGCGCGCACCTCGCTGGCGAAACCGAACGTGGCGAGCAAAGGGCGGCTAATCTGCTGCCGGATCGCTTCAATGATTTCCGGTCGCCCGTGGCCGACGTTCGTGATCAGTACACCTGAAGACCAATCGATCCAGCAGTTCCCTGCCTTGTCGAACACCTGGAACCCCTCGGCTCGATCCCAAACCACAGGCGGCTGCCCTCGCAGGGCCACAGGTTCATACCGCCACAGGGCTTCCAGCACAGCCAGGGTCTCTGGCGCCGGAATCGGCGTGACGATCCGGCGGTAACGCGTTTCGATCCGCGGCACCTGGCGCGGCTTCAACTCAGCGATGTGATCCATAGCCAACCTCGTGACAGCAGGTTGAAAGTGTGTTTTCGCGTTCGATGAGCCGGCGGGTCACCCGGCCTGGCAGGGGTCCTATCGACCCCTGGCAAACCAGCTTGCCACCACCCGATTTGACTCTCACGGAGCTAGCGTTTGCCGCTCTTCCAAGACGAGTTCTTGTAATCCCGGTCGCAATGGTTGGCGCTGACCTCGCCAGCGGAATTCGCCGGTAATCCCCGCTGGCAAGTGAACCGTGGCCCGCAAGCGAGCCCCTTCGCGTTGCAAGCTCACCTCGACGAAACCTGCAGGATGGGGTACCACACCACTCACCCGCGATAGTGAACCCAAATGCGGCTCGATGAGCACGCGAGAAAAGCCCGGGCCTGCGGAATCCACACCGAGGACGATTCGGAACAGTTCGATGTTCGGACTCGAACCCCAGGCATGACAGTCGGACCGCACGCGGAAACCCTCACGCTCGGCCCAAGTGGTCAATCCGTTCGCCAACTGGCGACGCCAGATATCGAGCATGTCTAAGTATCGATCGCCCAGGCCGGCTTTAGCCATCGCCTGGTGGAGATAGTACCGGAAGTAGATCGACGCGGGAGCAAGATCCTTGTCCTGCAGCGCGCGTTCGATCACTTGTCGAGCCAGTTGACCCTCGACCACACCGGCCAGGACCGCCAGGGCATTAGCGTGCTGCGAAAACGCGTCATGCTGGGCAGTGTCGGCGAATAACTGGCGGCGATCATCCCAGTACAAGCGGCGGATGGTGGCTTTGAGGCGCTCGGCCTGACGGCGGTAAACGGGCGCCATCTCTGGAATGCCTAACGCTTCTTCGAGTTCGGCAGCCCACTGGTAACCGAGCAACAGCTGCAAATCAATCGCTGCTGAAGGACGCTCGGGTGCACCGGGTGGCACACCGCGCGGCCATCGTTCCACCCAGTCGACGTAATTCCACCAAGGCAGGCGCACCAGCGCGCCATCATCCCTCTGGTAACGCTGGAAAAAGGCCAGCACAGCACGCATACCGGGCAGCATGCTGCGGACGAATGCCGGCTCACCCACATACCGCCAATAATCGTGCAGCATACCGATCCACCAGAGGGAAAAGCCTGGGATGTACTGCTGCAGTGCGGAGGGCGCCCGACTGAACGTAGCTCCCTCGGCCGTTCTTGAAGCGTCGATATCGCAGATGGCCTTGCGCATCAGCCGCGGATCTCCGCTCATGTAAAGCGAGACCAACGCTTGGATCCGCGTGTCTCCCACATACTGGAGCTGCTCATAGTAAGGGCAATCCATATACGTCTCGTGCGCACACAGCCGTGCCGTGCGCCAGCCCACTTCCAGGATCTTTTGCAGCTCCTCAGGGCCTCCTTCGAATTTCGCCCGCCGGGTGAAGGGATAGCCGGTATACACGCCGCGGATATCTTCGATGGTCAACGGGTCGGCTTGCGTCTCCGCGACCAGCTCAATGTAGCGGTAGGTGCGCCAGTACAACGGTCGCCACAAGCGTTGCCGTCCCCCATCGGGCAGGATCACGTCGCCGTAACCCCGAAATTCCTTGCCTTCGATCTCGTCTCGGTGACCCTTTTCGCGTTGTCCCGGAATCCACAACGCTTCGGCGTAGCGGACCGAGATACGTGCACCCTTGCCACCCGTGATCACGAGCTCGGGGAACGCAGTGGTCAAGACGTTCTGGTCTAGCAAGAGCCGGACTCGAGCCCGCGCAGGGATCCGCAACGGCACCGGCTTGGCCGGAAAGCCTTCCGGAGGCGTGATGCCTTCGGCCAAACGTACGCGGGCTAGGCGCTGCGGTGTCTCTTCCATCAATGGGATTTCCCGCGGTACGAGAAACCAAGGCGTGGGCGCGTCCACGGTGTCGCGCGGCGCCCCATTGCGTCCCACAGCGACTCGGGGCCAACTGGAGTCATCGAATTCGAGCTGCTCCCAACCCCAAGGGTATTGGCTCGCGTCGAAACGCTCGAGCGGAGGCACCACGACATACCCGTAGACCTCTTCGGCACGAGGCGGAATGGGCTGATAAGCGCGGTTTTGAATTCCACGCCAGTCCGGTCCCGTGTTGACGAGCGCCTCCGCCTCGCCATCGCCTTGCAAGAGAAACCCAGTGCGGTGGGAGATCTGTGCCACTGCCCTGTACTCACCATCGTTCCAAACCACAGCCGCTAAGACGTTCTTGCCGGCCCGCAAATACGGCGCGATGTCGACAGTTTCAAACCGCCAGTGGAACAGGTCACCCCGAGCCGGTCCCCAAACGACGCGTTGCCCGTTGACAAACAGTTGGTAGCGATTATCCGCTGTGACGTGGATGATGAAGGACGTGGGCTTCTGCGGAAGTTCGAAAGTCCGGCGGAAATGATAAACGCCGTAACAGAACGGATCGCTCCCCGCCACCCAAACCCACCGAGCCGGCCACAGATTCTGCAACAAGGCCGGATTGATCGCAGTCGCCTGAGCCAAACTGGAAAGCCATGTGCCCGCCCACGCCAGCCATCCAAGTTTCCACAAACCACCTCTGGTCGCTCCGCCCATGTCCATGATTGTATGCGCATGACCTCACCTGCGAGGTGCGGATGGACCACGCGGCGCAACGATGGGTTCGAACCCAGAATCTAAGAGGTAGAACATGCCTTCCCCGGACCACACACCTAACAGCTTGCCGGTCATCCAACCTGAAGGTGGCTCGCCCCGCGTGGGTGTTGTTGACCCGGTTTGTGGTATGCGGGTCGACCCGACCCGCGCCACACATAAACTCCAGCACGAAGGCGAGACTTACTACTTTTGCTGCGCGCACTGCGCCCAGAAATTTCGCAGCGCCCCAAACCGCTACCTCCACCCTGCCCATCCACCAGGCCTGCTGCAGGCCAGACACACGTTGGTATTCACTCCAGCGGCCGCCGAGACCACGGGTGCACGCTTCATTTGCCCAATGCACCCTGAAGTCACTTCCGCAACTCCGGGCGATTGCCCGCTTTGTGGCATGGCGCTCGAATCCACACCTACAGCACCAGAACCCGTAGCCAACCCAGAGCTCCAGGATCTGATCCGGCGGCTACGCGTGGCCGTGATTGGAACTGTGCCTCTGCTCCTACTGGGGATGCTCCCGATGGTTCTCCCTCATGGTCGTCTTCCGGCGGGCCACACGGGATTGTGGGCCTGGCTGCAGCTGACGCTCGCCACGCCTGTGATCTTGTGGTGTGGCTGGCCATTTTTCCTTCGCGCTTGGCGCTCGCTCAAGATGCGCAGTGCGAATATGTTCACGCTCATCGCCACCGGCACTGGTGCAGCCTACGCCTACAGCGTCGTGGCCACCCTGGTGCCGGAGCGCCTGCCTCAAGCTTTCCGTGGCTCCGGCGGTGAGGTCCCCCTTTACTTCGAAGCGGCAGCGATGATTACCACCCTAGTTCTGGTGGGACAGGTTCTCGAACTGCGAGCGCGCCAGCGCACTGGCGACGCCATCCGCTCGTTGCTTCGCCTGGTCCCACGTACAGCTCGCCGCATCACTCCTGCAGGAGATCAGGACGTCCCAATCGAACTGCTACGACCAGGGGACCTGATCCGGGTGAGGGAAGGCGAGCGAATTCCCGTCGACGGGATCGTGCTGGAAGGAGTGGCGGCGGTTGACGAATCGATGATGACCGGCGAGGCCCAGCCTGTCACCAAGGAGCCAGGAGATCCAGTGCTCGGGGGGACTGTGAACTTGTCGGGCGCGTTCGTGATGAGAGCTGAGCGGGTGGGGGAAGAGACGTGGCTTGCCCAAATTGTCCGCATGGCCACGGAAGCGCAGCGGAGCCGTGCTCCCATCCAGCGACTGGTGGACCGCGTCTCCGCAGTGTTTGTCCCGACGGTCATCGCCGTTGCTCTGCTCACCTTTGCCGCCTGGGCTATCTGGGGGCCGGAGCCCCGTCTGGCACACGCGCTGGTCAACGCGGTGGCAGTGTTGATCATTGCCTGCCCGTGTGCCCTCGGCCTGGCCACGCCCATGGCAGTCACCGTCGGAGTCGGGCGAGGAGCACAATTGGGCGTATTGATTCGCAACGCTGAGGCTCTCGACCTGATGGAGAAAGTCGATGTACTCGTCACCGACAAGACGGGCACGCTCACCGAGGGTCGTCCGCGAATAACCACAATCGTCCCAACGCGGGGGTATCAGGAAGACCAGGTCTTGGAGCTTGCGGCTGCCCTTGAGCTGAACAGCCGGCACCCGCTCGCCTCAGCGATTGTTCGCGAAGCCCGCCAGCGCCAGCTCCGGATCGAACCCGTAGCCGACTTCCGCTCATTTCCCGGGCGCGGGGTCACCGGCGTGGCGAACGGGAAGCAAGTGGCTGTGGGTAATGCGCGGTTTGTAGTGGAACTACTGGGCACGCCGGTCGACCGGGTGATCCTCAACAATGTCGCTCCGTCGGGTCGCCAGAGCGTCGTGTACGTGGTGGTAGATCGGGAGCTGGCCGGCTGGATTGTCATAGAGGATCCGATTCGCCCATCCGCACACCAGGCACTCGGCGAGCTCCGCAAAGAGGGCATCCAAGTGGTGATGGCCACGGGTGACAACCGGGTTTCCGCAGAATCGGTGGCACAGATGTTGGGCATTCGGAGATTCGAAGCCGAGTTGCTACCTGAGGGGAAGGCCGCATTAGTAAAGGCACTACAAGCTGAGGGGCACACGGTGGCGATGGCCGGCGACGGGATCAATGATGCACCTGCGCTCGCCCAGGCAGATGTGGGTATCGCCATGGGAGGCGGAACGGACGTGGCCATCGATGTCGCGCAGGTGCTCCTTGTGCGGAATGACCTGCGTGGGGTAGTGCGCGCACGCCGTCTCAGTCGCCACGTGATGCGCAACATCCGGCAGAACCTGCTTTTCGCGTTCCTCTACAACACCCTTGGCATCCCGATCGCCGCCGGAGCTCTCTACCCTTGGTTCGGCTTGCTGCTGAGCCCGGTGGTCGCTGCTGCCGCTATGACCTTCAGTTCGGTCTCGGTAGTGCTCAATTCCCTCCGTCTGCGGCGGGTGACGGTCTGAAAAGCACGCGCCCCGCGACCACTCCAGCACCCTCTCTGAGCATAGAATCTTGGCATGTGCAACGATCCGTCTGTCAGCCGTCGAAGTTTCTTAGCAGCGACCGCCTCGACACCTTGGCTTGCCCCGAAGCTTTACAGCCAGGTGCGTGGCGCCTTGGAGAGAATCCGTGTGGGAGTCATAGGCTGCGGTGGCATGGGCATGGCTCACATCAAGACCCTGTTGAAGATGCGTGACTCGGACAACGTCGAAATCGCCGCGGTCTGTGATGTCTACCAGAAGCGCTTGGATGCAGCGGCTCAAATGACTGGGGCCAGGCCCTACAAGGACTACCGGCAGCTGCTCGAGAACCGCGAGATCGATTACGTCCTGATCGCCACGCCCGAGCACTGGCACTATCAAATGTGCGTCGATGCAGCCCGCGCCGGTAAACACATCTATTGCGAAAAACCCATGACGCAGACCTCTGAGCAGGCCAAGCGGCTGGTCGCTCTGGTGGACCGCCTGAAGATCAAGCTCCAGGTGGGCGTCCAAGGCATGTCGGACGAGTCCTACGAAGTGGCCAACCAGTATGTACGCGAAGGCGTGCTGGGGAAAGTGGTGCTTGCACAGATCGACTACTCGCGCAATTACCGAGACGACTTCTGGGCTTACACGATCGATCCCGACATCCGCCCGGGCGTGAACTTTGACTGGCAAGCCTGGCTCGGACCTGCACCAAAAAGGCCTTTCGATCCGGACCGCGTGTTCCGTTGGCGCCGGTACTGGGATTACTCAAGCGGCATCGCCAGTGACCTGTTCATCCACCGGGTCACCCGGATCATCAAAGCTCTCGGGCTCCAGTTCCCTCGCTACGGCGTGGCCACCGGCGGCAAGTTTTGCTTCACAGATAGCCGGGCTGAAATTCCGGACACCTTCAACGTCTTGCTCGATTATCCGGAAGGATTGACCGTCCAGTTGATTTCGAGCCTGGCCAATGACACCCGTGTCCAACATATGCTGCGCGGGCACAAGGCTACGTTGTTCTTCACCGACGACGGTTTCGAGATCGTTCCCCAAAAGCTTTACCAGAACGAGGTCAAGCCGGTGCGATACAAGAAGACGGGCTGCGAGTGTATCGACCTCCATCACCGGAACCTGCTACAAGCCATCCGGACCGGCGAGGCTTTGAAGTGCGACCACTGGTTAGGCTACTACGGCGTGGTGGCCTGTGAGCTCGGCACGCAGTCGTATCGCAAACGCAAGTACATGGCTTGGGACGCCAAGCGGCAAAGAATCGTCACGGCGTGAGGCGATGACCAACGGGAGGGGCTAGGATGGACCGTCGAAGTTTTCTCGGCCAGTTAGCGGCCGTGAGCGCCACAGCGCGGTTGCTCGCCCAGGAAATTGCCCACAGAACCGAATCCCCAGAGTTTCAATTCATACGCCCGAAACAAGGCAAGCATCCGTTCCGGCTCAGAACGATGGATCGGCGTCCGGACATCGTGCTGATCACACTGGACATGGTGAGTCCTGATCACTGGCGACCGGCACGCAAGTTGTTTCAGGAGATGGACCTCGTAGCCCTGCGTACGCTAGCGGCCGAGAGCGTAGTGTTCACCAACTGTTTCACGACCTCCCCACTCTGCGCCCCAGCACGAGCAACTATCGCCACTGGTCGCTACACTTACATCACCGCTAACGGCGAGCGCGCGCACGATGGACACGAGACGGCGCTTCGGCCCGACGACGTGATCTTCCAGGAGTACCTCAAGGCTACGGGGTACCGGACCAAGCACGCCGGCAAGGGCCATCTGGGTACTCAGAAGCTCATCGAGGCCTTCGACGAAAATATCGAAGCTTGGGACCGCTGGGCCCCACCGGTGCACGACGATGAGGAGTACCTGTCGCACTTGGCGCGGCTGGGCGTTAAAGGATTCCGTTACCGAAAAGAGATCTACGGATTGCAGCAGGACCGCAGGACGCCATGGGCGCGCTGGGGTGGCTGGCTGGAGCAAGCAAACGGGGAACCGTTCCCGATCGAAGCCCAGTACACGCACTACCTGGTCGAACGGGCCATCAGGAAGCTGGATGCCGCTTTACAACCCGAGGGCCCCACTCGCCCGCCACTTTACTTGCAGCTGGACATCTTCGATCCGCACCAGCCATTCAGCATCCCCGCAGGCCTGGAAGACCGCGAAAAGGAATTACGCCGAGTGATCCGGCTTCACCCGAGCTATGAACGAGTCCGTCAGAACGACTGGCGACGTTTCCCCGACGAGCCCAAGGTCTACCACTTCTACCGCAAAAACTGGGGATTGTACGACGGGCAGACCGCCCTCGACTACATGGTGGCGAACGCCTTGCAGATGGAAGTTGTCGACCGGGCCCTCCGGAAGTTGCTTTCAGCGTTAAAAGAACGGCGGATTTACGACGAAGCGCTGATCATCTTCACCGTCGATCATGGCGAGATGAACACCCGGAGCGCGCTGGTCGACAAGGGCGTTTACCTCTACCCGGAAGTGCTGCGTGTGCCGCTGATGATCAAGCCACCGGCAAGCTGGGCGATCAAACCGCACTCCATCGATGCGCCAGTCTGCCATCTGGACATAGCCCCGACAATCCTGGAAGCCGCCGGCATTGAACCCATGGCCCGAATGGATGGGCGGTCGCTCTTGCCCTATATCCGAGGCACCACAGTGGCTGCGGATCGGCCGTTCCTAATGGAATGCGGCTGGCATGTGGCTGTCAACTTCGCTTGCGGCATCCAACGGTGGGACAAAACCGGCCATTACCTTTACGTCTACAATTGCTCGGACGAAATCGATGAACTTTACGACTTGAACGACGAAGAACCCCAGAACCTGGCTCTCCAGCCGCAGTACGGAAAGCTCCGC
>JAUQPO010000147.1 GCA_030550335.1 Acidobacteriota bacterium | reverse complement strand
AGGGCTGGGGTACCGTTCCGTAACACGCTCACCGGGTCGATATTGCCGAGCAAGACCTGCCGGGGGCCACAGTGGGAGCGAGCCTCATCGAGCGGCACCATCCAGTCGAAATCGAGGATGTCGGCTCCCAGTCGCGCCAGCCAAGGCAAAAGCTTCCGCGTGCGACCGCAAATGTGCAAGCGGACTAAAGCGCCCCGACGGTGAATCTCCTCAATCATGCGGCGGGTACGGTGGAATACGAATCGCTCGTAAAAACGTGGTCCGATCAGAGAAGCTGCCGCGTCGCCGATGCCGATCAGATCCGCACCAGCCTCGATTTGAGCGGCGGCGAAGCGCAGCTCGAGCTCCACGACGAAGTCCATGAGTTCGTCAACGAAAGCTGGGTCATCCACCAGGTCGCTCATGAGACGGTTGACGCCACGCAAGTCGGCGGCCTGAGCGGCGGGTCCTTCGATCCAGCCTTCGACCAAAAACTCGTCTCCGACGAGCTCTCTCAAGCGGCGGACTCCGCGGATCCGGTCTGCCAT
Source organism: Acidobacteriota bacterium (assembly GCA_030550335.1). Taxonomy (GTDB): domain Bacteria; phylum Acidobacteriota; class Terriglobia; order Bryobacterales; family Bryobacteraceae; genus JAUQPO01. Next base: position 7,810 of record JAUQPO010000147.1, on the reverse strand, counting down.
GCGTCCCCCGGCCGAAGGCTCGGGAATAGTCAGGGTCTTCAGAGTCGCTTTATCGCGTAAGAGCGATGCTTCCTCAATGAGAGCAGGCGGCTGATCGTCGAACCACTGGATAGGCGCGCCGAGATCGGCTGCCTCCCGCGCGGGATCGGAGATCACCGAGACATAATCAAAGCCGAACTTCCGCGCGGTGAACACCTGGGCTTCGGCGAGCACACGATGGTCAGAGACGTATTCCCGGTAAGAGATGCCCAAGCGATCTGCCGCGAACATCATGGTGATGGGCATCGCCGGCAGGTGGTCGACTGGCTCGCCCCGGAGATGACGCAGTATACGTTCGCGCGGCTTCATGAGCTGGGCTCCACATCCATGATCGCTTCGTCGTAGCGGGCTACGATCCGATGGCCCGGAGGCACGACCAGAAACTCGTCCGGGTCCCACTCACCGTTGACCAGCTTGACGAAGAGCCGCAGGCTTCCATGGATTTTTTCGAAGCTTAGTCCTCGCTCGCGTGCTTCCTCCGCTACTGTCCGTTCGAAGCGGTCGTCCGGTTCGACGCCCATCTCGATGAACGCCAGCCTGGTATAGTTGCGGGAGTAACTGCTGAGCACCTCCGCTAAATAGGCAGCATTGTCCTCACCATATCGCCTGGCCAGCTCCTCCCGAGATACGCCGAAGCCATGGCGGCTCAGCACGGCTCGCTCACCGAGTTGATCCAGCCCGGTTCCCCGTTCGATCCATCCCGTAGTTTTGAAGTAGGTTCCGGGGTGGTCCTGGAAGTACTCCCAGTAACGCCGGCGATCTCCAAAGAACAAACCGATGCAGTCATGCACCCGCGGGATGACCAAAGGCAGACTCCGTGCCTGGACCCCCGCTAGGCCGTTGCCGCATAACCCGTAGCCAATCAAAATCGCTTCGTAGTGATCGGCGGGCACACGGTCAATGGCTGCTTGAATATCGGAGCGCATGCGCTGAGCGCCCAGATCGTGCAGCCCTTTCGGTAGGAACTCGACATCCACCCGATGAAGGGCTCGTGCGACCGTGAAGCAAATTTCACGATAGAGGATTTCGCAGGCGATCAGCTTCAGGTTCACGGGTCCGCTAGGACCGTCTTGATGGCCCGGATGAACTCGGGATTGGTGCCGCAGCACCCACCTACATAGTTAGCGCCGGCCTGAACTAACGCGGGGACGCGTGCTGCAAACTCCTGGGGGCTGATCTTATAAGTGGCGACACCATCGACCAGCTCGGGAAGACCCGCGTTGGGCTTCATCCAGAGCGGTGAGGTAGTAGCTGAGCGCATTCGCGAACAGACAGGGATGTAACCCTCGATACCGTGCCCGCAGTTGGCACCCACCACGTCAGCACCCGCCGAGGTCAGCTCGCGCGCGGCCTGCTCCGGTGTCACGCCCGTCAGGGTTCGGTCACGATTCTTGCCGGAGTCAAAAACCATCGACACCACCACGGGCAAGCGACTCCGTTTGGCGATCCGGAGTGCAATGCGCGCTTCGTCGAGGTCGGCCATGGTTTCGATGACGATCCCATCGGCTCCGGCCTCGACCAAGGCTTCAATCTGTTCCTCGAAGGCTGCTTCCAGATCGCGCTCGCTGACGTCGCCGCTGGCAAGGAGTTTCCCACTAGGTCCTACGGAAGCATAAACGCGAGCGGATGTCCCCGCAGCGCGTTTGGAGATCTCTACGCCGGCCCGATTCAATGCGCGGATATCGATCCGGCCGGACAGGTGGGCTAGGGCAATGCGGTTGGAACGAAACGTATTGGTGAGGATAATTTGACTCCCCGCAGCGACGTAGGCCGAGGCCACCTGCTCCACTTTCTCCGCATGAGTCAAGTTCCACAGGTCGGGCACTTCCCCAGCTGGCAGTCCCCGCGCTTGCAGTTCTGTTCCCCAGGCTCCATCCGTCAAGACCGGCCACTGCTGCGCCATCTTTGACCCCTTAAGCAGCCAGCAGCTGTTTGGCGGCGATCACCGCCCGACTGGCGTTTTCGGCGTAGCCGTCCGCGCCGATTTGCCGCGCGTACTCCTCGGTCACAGGGGCGCCACCTACCATGATCTTGACACGATCCCGCAGGCCAGCCGCCTTCAGCGCCTCAATCGTCGTTTTCATAGCCGGCATGGTCACCGTCAACAGTGCAGACATGCAGACCAAATCCGGCTGCTTTTCCCGAACCGCCTCGACGAACTTTTCGGCTGGCACATCCGCTCCCAGATCGATGACTTCGAAGCCGCCTCCTTCTAGCATGGAAGCCACCAGATTCTTCCCGATGTCGTGCAAATCTCCTTTGACCGTGCCAATAACGACACGACCGATGGGCTTTGCCCCCGTGCGGCTGAGCAAGGGACGGATGAGTTCCAGGGCACCTTTCATCGCCCGGGCAGCCAACAGAAGCTCGGGTACAAAATACTCTTCACACTCGAAGCGGCGGCCGGCCTCGTTCATGGCCGGGATCATGGCTTCGTTGATCAGTAGTTGAGGGTCGACGCCTTCATCGAGGGCTTGCTGGGTCAAACTGACCGCCGCCTGGCGGTCCCCGGTGAGTATCGCCTCATAGAGAGCTTTCAAATCGGCCATTTGCGCCTCCTGCTGGACCGGCCTACCGGATTGGCCCGCAGCAAGGCCGCTTCCGATTCTAGCAAAGGCCTCCACCCAGCCTGGAGCTAGTCGACTGATTGGACAAGTTGGTTGATTTCCTCGGCGTGGTAAGAGCTGCGGACCAGGGGACCGGCGAATACCCACGAGAAACCCATTTGGAGGCCTCGGGTGCGATAGACGTCGAACTCCTCAAGAGAAACGTAGCGAGCCACGGGCAACTGAGCTGCGGATGGGCGAAGGTATTGGCCGATCGTTACAATACTGACGCCCGCACAGCGCAGATCGCGCATCACACCGACGACCTCATCCGGCGTCTCGCCCAATCCGACCATGAGCCCGCTCTTGGTAGGGATGCTAGGAGCGGTGCGAGCCGCGTGAGCCAGCAACTCCAGGGACCGTTCGTAGCGTGCCCCAGGGCGTACCAACCGATAGAGCCGCGGGACGGTTTCCACGTTATGGTTGAGTACATCCGGACCCGCCTCGAGTACGGTCTCTAAGGCGGCCTTGGAACCCTGGAAATCGGGGATCAAGACCTCGACCTTGCATTCCGGCACGCGATCCCGAATCGCCCGGATCGTCAGGGCGAATAGCTCTGCCCCACCATCGCGGCGGTCATCCCGATTGACACTGGTGATCACGGCGTATCGCAACCCCAGCCTGGCTACCGCTTCGGCGACGCGGCGCGGCTCGTCGTAGTCGACGGGGAGGGGAGCACCCTTCTGGACACCGCAGAAACGGCAACGACGCGTGCAGACGTTGCCCAGAATCATGAAGGTGGCAGTACGTCGGTGCCAGCACTCGCCGAGGTTGGGGCAAGCAGCACTTTCACAGACGGTATGCAAACCCAACTCAGCTAGCAGGCGTTTGAGCTGCTGGTAATTTTCCCCTGCAGGCGCTTTGACCTTCAGCCAGGCCGGTCGCTGCCCCGGCTGCCCCTCGATCTGGACTAGCATCCTGCCGCCATTGTACCGAGTCGTGGCAACAGGACCCGTTGCGACTCGCCCGCCTAGGAACTTATTGCGTTCGCAAAGTACGGAGTCGTCGTTCGAGGATCTTGTCAGGCGAGAAATTTTGCAATTTCAAATCGCTTTCGCGAACGCCGTTCAAAGCCTTCTCCGGCACCAATCCGACGATCTCGCTGCTAGCTACGGACGCACCCCTGGCTTCGGCCTCGCGCTCGATAGCCCGGTAGACCACGGGCAACGGCGAACGTTGAAAATCCGTTATGTTGGTGGAGACCTGCGCTTGTGCCCGCGAAGCCAACCACACGCCCATAGCCTGCACTCCCGGCAGACCGCCTGAGGAAGCCCGGATAGCGCGCGCAATGGCCTGGGCGGTTGCCAAGTCCGCGTTCGCCAACTGGACGTTGAAGGCAATCAGTGGGGGGCGGGCTCCTACCGCGGTCGCCCCGGCCGTGGGATGCAAGGCTGGCCCGCCGAGGTCGGGAGCCCGCTCGGCGCAGCTGAGTGCTTCGACGCGCAACTTCTCGAACTGACCGCGGCGGATGGCGGGTAGGCTGACCCGGTCAGGACGCCTGGCTGCAGCACCGTAAAAGTAAATCGGGATCGCACAGCGCTGCCAGATCGCTTGTCCCGCGGCTACGGCGATCTCGACGCAACCGTCCAACGTAATGCCCTCGAGCGGCACGAAGGGCAACACGTCCAGTGCACCGATGCGCGGATGCACCCCTTCATGACGGTTCAGATCAATGAGCCGCGCAGCCTCCGCAGCCAGCCGGACCGCTGCTTCGATTACGGCCTGTGGGTGGCCTACATAGGTGAGCACAGTCCGGTTGTGGTCGGGGTCAGGATCCACATCGAGCAGCCAAACCCCATCGACTGCCCGGACGGCCTCGGCCAGTCGTTCAATGACCGTCAAATTGCGACCTTCCGATACGTTGGGGACACACTCAACCAACACTTCGCTCACAGAGCCTCCAGGCGCGGGTACAACACTTGACCCCGCTTCATAACCATCGCTACAAGGTTCATGCCGAAATGGTACGGGATCTCACGATAGTCGGAGATGTTCAGCATGAGCAAGTCGGCTTGCTTGCCAGACTGCAAAGAACCGACACGATGGGCCACCCCGAGGGCGCAGGCCGCGTTGATGGTCGCGGCCGTGAGGGCTTCGGCTGGGGTCATATGCATTTCGTGGCAAGCCAGTGCGATGATCGCGGGCATACTGCAAGTTGGCGAGCGATGGGCACTGAACCCGGTACTTAAAGCCACCGGGACGCCGTAGTCGATCAACTCCCGAGCCGGCGGATAAGGCCGCTTGAGCAAGTGGAACGAGACGCCGGGCAATAGCGTAACGATTGCTGGTGCGCCCGCCAGCTGAGCGGCTGAGCGTGGCGAGAGAGCCTCAACGCCCTCGACGGCTACGACGCCCCAACGCGTAGCCAGCTCGACCACTTCGGGCTCTAACCAACCATCGACCGTGAGTTTCAACCCAAAACCCAGCCGTTTCGCGCTCTCGAGTACTGGTTCAACCAACTGGAGATCCAACTGGCCTGGACCCAAGCTCACGTCCACGAGCTCTGCCAGACGCCGGCGCTTGATTTCGGGCAACACACGCTGGATCAACTCCTCCGCATAGGTTTGGGGGCTCGTTCCCTGGGGCACGGGGCCAGTCTGAAAGACGGGGACGACATCCAGCGGACGCTGCTGCAGGGCTTGGAAAGCGCGTAGCAAGCGCAGTTCGAGTTTAGGGTCACCGACCAGGCCACCCCGGGCTTCCAGCGTCGTCGTGCCGTGGCGCACGAATTCCCGGATGGCTCGCCGGCCGGTCAATTCCATGCGCTGACGGCTGGCCTGAGCCAGCCAGTTGCGTGTGGTCCCGGATGCCCCAGTCAGGCGCTCGATTTCCGCCTCAGGTTGCCCGGCCAAGCGCATCTCGTAAGCGGCAACAAGCGGCGGGCCACAGACGGGGTGCACGTGGGGATCGACGAAACCCGGGACTACCACCCGACCGTCAGCGCTGAGTTCAATGGCATCTCGGGCTTCGGCCAAATTTTCCAATCGGCGGCTGGCACCCACCTGCACGATGACCCCGTCTTGGATCAGCAGAGCGCCGTCGGCGATAATCCCCAACTCACGCATCTGCACCCCGCGACGGGGGCCGGACGGTCCTTGCAGCGTGACCAGCTGCCGAGCGCCACGCAAGAGAATCTTCTTCCCTTGGGTGCTCACAGGCACCAGCCTCAGCAACGGCTACTCCCAAGAATTACACAGATGCCCGGGCTCTGGCCCTTTTTGCGCGTGAGGAACCGGATGTTCGTGTGTGTTTGGGAGGCCCTGCTTGGCAGGGAGTCTTCTATAGCGACTGCGGGTTAAAACATACGGTGAGACCATCCGGTTCGAGGTTATTGGGCCGGCACAGCCACTGCGGCCAGAGTAAAGAGGCTACCATGCGTACTGACCTGACGCGGCGCCAGTTTCTTGCAACGTTGACCGCCCCCGCCATCTTGCGCAGCGGACGTAATCGACCGAACGTCCTGTTCATCGCCATCGATGACATGAACGACTGGGTTGGCTGTCTGGGCGGGCACCCGGACGCCAAAACTCCCCACCTGGACCGCCTAGCCTCTCGGGGATTGCTCTTCACCAACGCCCACTGTGCGGCACCGTTGTGTAATCCTTCCCGGGTTGCCATCATGACCGGCTTGAGGCCGTCGACCACGGGTGTTTACACCAACCGGCAACCCTTCCGGCAATCTCGCGTGGCCCGCAACGCCGTGACTCTGACGCAGTACTTTATGGCGCACGGATATTACGCGCTCGGCGCAGGCAAGATTTTCCACGGCGCTTTCCCAGACCCGCCGAGCTGGAATGCATACTTCCCTTCGCAGCAACAGAATAAGCCGCCCGATCCTTTGCCTTCGAACCGACCCTTGAACGGAATCCCCAAAACAGGGCACTTTGACTGGGGCCCGATCAAAGTTCGGGACGAGGACATGGGAGATATGAAGGTGGCCGATTGGGTTGCCCGGCAGCTGCATCGAAAGTTCGACCGGCCGTTTTTCCTGGCCTGCGGCATATTCCGCCCGCATCTCCCTTGGTATGTTCCCGAAAAATACTTTGACCTTTATCCTCTCGAGACGGTCACCTTGCCTAAGGTCAAGGAAGACGATCTGGACGACATTCCACCTGTGGGGCGCAAGTTCGCCAAGCCGGACGGGGACCACAAGCGAGTCCTCGAACACAACCAGTGGAAGCAGGCCGTGCGAGCGTACCTGGCATGCATCAGCTTCGCGGACGCCGTGCTCGGACGGGTACTGGAAGCGTTTGAGTCCAGCCCATACCGCGATAACACGATCATCGTGCTGTGGAGTGACCACGGCTGGCACCTTGGCCAGAAGCTACACTGGCGCAAGTTCACTTTGTGGGAAGAGGCCACCCACAACGTATTTATGATCGTGGCCCCAGGAGTGACTCGGCCGGGCAGCCGGTGCCACCGCGCTGTGGACCTGGTAGATATCTACCCCACGCTGGTTGAACTTTGCGGCCTGCCGCCCAAGGAAGGTCTGGAAGGCAAAAGTCTCGTGCCATGGTTGAAAAATCCTGAACTCCCACGGGAGCGACCGGCGTTGACCACGTATCTGCGCGGGAATCACTCGGTACGCACAGAAGAATGGCGCTACATCCGTTATCACGACGGGACCGAGGAACTCTACGACCACCGCAGCGACCCGCTGGAATGGTACAACCTGGCGGAAAAACCGGAATACCGGGAGGTCAAGCGCGAGCTGGCACGGTGGTTGCCTCAGCATGACGAGCCGGATGCGCCTGCTGTAGCGGGAGCCAATGAGGATACGTGAACTCAGCATTGAAAGCTAACGGAGACTCACGGCTCAGACTCCCGACCGGCGAGTGGAACCGAGCAAGCAAGTCACCGGAGACATTCCGGCGTCAGCGACGTCTCACAGCCGCCCTGGCTGGCGGCGTCCTTTGCCTTCAATCTTCAACCGCGAGTCACCTAGGTCCTCTCGGATGCGATCGGCTAGCTGCTGTATCTTGTGGACCACGTCCGGATGCTGGGCTTTGACATCAGTGGTCTCGCCCGGGTCAGCAACCAGGTCAAACAAGGCTAGATCGATTTGTGCGGTTTGGTACTCCGCAGGTCTTCCGCCCTTACCACCAGGTTGGCCGGCCAAGGTGCGGTACTCGTGCGGGAAGTGAAGCTTCCACCGCCCCATGCGA